>CAZVNC010000088.1:0-8281 GCA_964628305.1 uncultured Ideonella sp. | reverse complement strand
TGGCCGACCCCGCGGTGCGCCGCGCGGCTTGGCAGGCGCGGCTCGCGCACCCGGCCTGGACCGCACAGCCGAACGCCGGCCACCGCGCGCTGCTCGCGCTGGAAAAGCGCGGCGCACTGCACGCCCTCGTCACGCAAAACATCGACGAGTTGCACCAGCGCGCCGGCCACGCGGCCGAGGTGATCGAGGTGCACGGCAGCGTGCGCCGCGTGATGTGCTGGAGCTGCGGTGCGCGCGCGCCGATGGAGGAGGCCCTGGCGCGCGTGCGCGCCGGCGAGGACGATCCGGCCTGCACCGCGTGCGGCGGCATCCTCAAGAGCGACACCATCTCGTTCGGCCAGGCCCTCGTGCCCGAGGTGATCGCGCGTGCGATGCAGCGCGCCGCCGAGGCCGACCTGCTGCTCGCGATCGGCTCGACGCTGAGCGTCTACCCGGTCGCCGGCGTCGTGCCCTGCGCGAAGGACGCCGGCGCGCGCGTCGTGATCGTCAACGACCAGCCGACGCCGTTCGACGCCATCGCCGACGCGGTGCTGCGCGGACCGATCGGCACGCTGTTGCCGGCACTCTGCGGCGACGACTGAGATTGGCGACACTGCGCGCATGAACGGCAACCCCATCCTCGCGGCGATCCACGGCCGGCGCAGCATCCGCGTCTACCGCCCCGAAGCGGTCGACCGCGCGGTGCTCGAGGAGCTGCTCTATGCGGCGGTGCAGGCGCCGACGCCGCCGGTCAGCGGGTCGTCGCCGTGGCGGCTGTGCGTGATCGAAGGCGCCGAGCGGCTGGCCGCCTATGGCGTGCGCGCGAAGGAATACGCGCGCACCCACCAGCCGCCGGGGCAGCACTGGGACTGGACCGAGCGGCCCGACTTCGAGGTGTTCTGGAACGCGCCCGCGGCGGTGATCTTCTGCGCCTGCAGCGGCCACCCCGAGGCGGCGTTCGACTGCTGCCGCGCGGCGCAGACCTTATTGATCGCGACGCAGGGCCTGGGGCTCGGCAGTTGCTGGGTCGGGGCGCCGCTGCCCTGGTTGACGAGCCCCGCGGTGGCCAGCGAACTCGGCCTGCCGGCCGGCCACGAAGCGTCGGCCGTCGTGCTGGTCGGCCACCCCGCCGAGCAGCCTGCGGGCCAGCCGCGCCCGCGGCCCGACGTGCAGTGGTGTTGAGGACGCTGCGCGGCCATCAGCGGCGCGCGGCCAGCCTCCTCATCGTCAGCCGCGCACCGGTTCGGCGTATTTCGGATCGTCGTGCAGCGCCCAGTAGCGCTGCTGCAGCAGCGCGCTTGCGGGGCCGAAGTCGCCCGGCTTGCGGCCGCCCACCGCCACGCCGTCGAGCGTCGCGATCGGGATCACGCCGCCGCCGGTGCTGGACAGGAAGATCTCGTCGGCGCGGCGCAGTTCATCCACCGCCAGCAGGCGCTGCTCGACGGCAAAGCCGGCCGCCCGCGCCAGCTCGATCGCGGTGCGGCGCGAGATGCCTTCCAGGACCCCGGCCGCGGGCGTGACGACGCGCGGCGGCACCCCCGGCGCGGCAAAGACCGCGAACACGTTGAAGCCCGGGCCCTCAGTGACGTGGCCCTGGCCGTCGGTCAGCACGACCGTCTCGCCGCCGCGCTCGTAGGCCTCGAACAGGCCCATCACGAAGTCCATCCAGTGGTAGTTCTTGATGCGCGGATCGATGCTCGCCGGCGGGATGCGCTGCGGCGTGCCGACGACGAGGTCGACGCCGCGCTTCTGCTTGTCCGGGTCGGCGATCCAGACGAAGGGGATCGCGAACGCCATGAAGCGGTTCGTGCAGGTTCGCGGATCGCGCGAGCCCGGCGCGGGACGGCCGCGCGTGCACAACACCTCGACATACGCGTCGGCAAGCCCGGCGCGGCGCACGCACTCGTGCATCACCTCGCGCAACCGGGCGCGCGACAGGCCCGGGTCGAGACGCAGCGCGGCGAGGCTCGCCTCGAAGCGATCGAGATGATCGTCGAGGCGAAAGAACCTGCCCTGCCAGACATGCGCGACGTCGTAGGTCGCGTCGGAGTGCAGAAAGCCCCAGTCGAAGATCGAGATCTTCGCGTCGTCGGGGGCGACGTACTGGCCGTCGATGAAGGCGCAGCCTTGCATGATGAGTGAGCGACTTCAGGAGTCTCGAGGTCGGACTATGGAGCCGACCTCGCATGTTCTGTGCGCCGAATTGTGCTGCAGCGGCGGATTGGGCGCGATGGTTGGTGTAGGGCGGCAAGTTACCCTGAACAGACATTCGCCGGCCCTGATCGGTGACCTTCAAGCGGCCCTTCGGCGTGGGACGGATAGCTCTGGCATCAGCCCGGGCACGCCAACTTTGTCTTGTCGATCGGTCCGCCGACGATCCAGTAGTCGCCCGCTTTGGTCCAGTCCTTTCCCTGCCGCGCGGGCTGGTTGCGAAGGATGAGGTTCTTCACATCGGTCAGGACAGGCAAGCTTCCCGCGAAGTAGGCGTGGCCGGGGAAGTCGGACGGGATGGTCGAAACAACGCTGTCGATGCCGGGGATCACAACCTGGGGCGAGCTGCCGCAGCCGACGCGCGGATAGTCATGAACGATGTCGGACAGACCTATCGCGTAGTCGTAGGGCGACAGGTAGACCGTCGTTCGATCCGACACCTTCAGGTAGTTCGGCGCAAGTTGTGCGAAGAGGTCTCGGTCGATGTCCGCCGCAGCCAGGATGATTTGGCCGAACCGTAGGCCACGTTCGCGAGCGACGCCGGTGACACTCGCTGCGATGACTCGCATCAACGCCCGGTTGCCCATGCTGTGCGCCACGAGGTGGATTTTCCGGTTGCCGGCGGCCTGCGCGGTCGTCTCCAGAAAGCGCCGCAGGAAGAGCTCACTCGCATCGACGGTGGCCTCGTCCTGGGTGTAGCGGGGAATGCTGCTCCGTGCCGCCCAGGAGAAGAGAAACATGTCGTTCTGCGGAACGCCGAGATCGATGCCGAGTTGCGCCGCCCGGATCGCTGCGACTTCGAAAGAGTTGTTGAAGCCGTGGATGAACACGATGACATAGCCGTTCTCCGGCTTCGTCGCCGGAGGCAGGACACGCGCTGCCAACGAGAGAAACTGCGACTCGTCACCGACGTGCTCCAGCCTGGCGATCGTCAGCTTGGGGTCGTACTGGAAGATCGTTCCGAGTTCCGATCCGAGCGAGCCCCTCTTGTGATTCTTCGGCACTGTGATCCAGATCCGTCCGTAGTGCAGTGATGAGTCGCGGTCTTCCGAGAACCCGGTTCCGTCGGGCAGCGGCTTGCGGCTGGTCCCGAACAAGACAGGATAGTCGACCGAGTCGGGTGTGAGCCCGGCGCTGAGGGAAATATCGGGCGTTCCGGCCGGCAGATACCCCGGTCCCGCGGGTTCACCACTGGCACTGCCGCCTCCATAGGAGGTGCATCCCGCCGCGAGAACAGCGCTCGCCATCGTCAGGCAGCGCGACCATTGCGTGATCATCGGCCGCCCCTCGCGTCACCAGACGTTCTTGGTGGAAGAGAGATGCCCCATCACCGCCGCCTGGGCACTATCGAACGTCACGACGTAGACGAGCGCGGCGTAGCTTTTGAAGAGTTCATCCGTCGACACCACCTGCGCTTCTCCAACGAGCGGATCGTAGACAACGAAGCCGACGAGCTGATCCACCGGGCTCGTTATCTTCGTGACGTCAGCGGGCTTCACGAAGCCGATGACGGTCACGATATGCCCGCGGCTGCCTCCGGTCGATTCTCCGACGAGCGTGATTCGAGCCGCGTTGAGCTCACGTGCGATCTTCAGGACGAAGGTCCTGATGGAGAGGACGGGTGCTCCGCTGGACCAACCATCGACGTCCGTACGAAACCAGACCTTGGAACCGTTGTTCAGCTGCGCCTCCGAGATGGACAGTTTCTGCTGCCACCAGAACATGTTCAAGGTCTGATCCGAGTTCTTGTCTGCCGTCGAGTAGACCTCGGCGGCGATGCGTTCCTGATCCGTGTCCACTCTCTGGTGGGCGAGTGCCTGTTCCAGCGCCGCCGCCCAGCAGCGATCCGGCCTGCTCTGTCGAACACGACGGTAGTCGGTGAAATATTGGGCGACGACCGGTTGACCATTCAAGGTGGTCCGATGCGCTGACCAGGAAGGCGGCGGGACCTCGAGAGGGACGGGGGCCGAACAAGCAACGAGCGACGCGGCCACGGCGCCCAGTGCGGCACCTCGAAGAAGAAGCCTGCAAAGATCAGTGCGCGCCGTGTCGATCATCGTGTGGCTCCATTTCCAGTCGTCATGGTTTGGCGCCAGCCTGTCTCAGAATCGTGCCGACGTCGGCATGTTGATTGTCTAGCGCCGCCTTCAGTGCGGTGTTCCCGTCGTAATCCCGGGCGTTGACTTCTGCGCCCCTGGCGAGGAGTCTTCGCACCACCTCGCCGTGCCCATTCTTCGACGCGACGATTAGGGCCGTCCTGCCGTCCATCTTCCCGACGTTCACGTCCGCGCCGTTGAGGATCAGCAACTGAACGACCTCGAGGTGACCGTTCTGCGCTGCCTGGATCAGTGCCGTGCCGCCGTCGCCGGCTCTTGCATCGACATCGGCGCCGCTCCCGAGGAGCCGGCGAACTGCGCCGGAGTGACCATTTTGCGAAGCAAGGATCAACGCGGTGACGCCGTTGATCATCGGCGCATTCGCGTCCGCACCCTTGTCGAGCAGCAGCGCGACGACTTCATCATGGCCATAGGCCGACGCCGCCATCAAGGCGGTTGCGCCATCCGCGGTCTTCAGGTTGGCTTGGGCGCCCTTTTCAAGCAGGGTTGCCACCACACCAGGATGCCCCTGTCGGGAGGCAGCGATCAGCGCCGTTCCGCCGGCAGTCCTTCTGGCATTCGCGTCGGCGCCGGCTGCGAGCAGCGCGTCGACCGTCTCGCCGTGGCCGTTTTGGGCCGCAAGCATCAGGGCCGTCAGGCCATCGGTTGTGCGCGCATTCGCGTCCACTCCACCAGCCAGCAAGGCTTGGACTCGTTCGCGATGACCTTCGTCGGCAGCGCGCAGCAACGCTTCGGTTCCGCGCTCCACATCACCTGGCTCGACATTGATAGCTTCGCAACCCTGCAACAGTTCAGTGACGATCAGACAGATGACAAGCAGGAATCGCACAACCCGTTCCACGACGAAGACATTCAGCGCCAACAAGGTTCATGGTCGTGCGCTGTCCGATCGACGGATTGACCAGGGTCAACGTCAGGGCCAACATACAGCTGAATCGCGTGTGAAGAAGCCGCGAATACTCTGACTCTCACTGCTGGTCCCCCGGTGCCATCACGATGCCGACGCAACGGGAGCCGTAAAAAGATGTGCGATCAGCGAGGCCCGCCGAGCCGTCGCTGCTTACCGCGGCGACTCACTCTGGCCGCCGACCCGTGGTCTCGGTGAGACCGGTCCCAGGCGTCGCGCGATGCGTGGCGATATCTTCTCAGGGCAACCGCGAGTTGCAGCGCTCCGTTGCCCGTGGTCTAGTCAGTTCGTAGTCAATCTCTTCAAACAAGCGCCCATCGTGGCGCTCGCAGGCCCGGAGATCGATCGCAAGACCTACTGAGCGCGCCAAGGCCCAGAAGCTGTCGGTCAGGAGTACCTGCACTTGGCCGATTGCAGTTGCTCGGCGCCGCCCCAGCCGAACTTGGTACTTCATCCGCGCAAGATCTCGCTGCACCTGCCCTCGCTCGCGCGCAGAATCACGTCCACGGCCAGCGTGAGGAGAATGCCATGACGCGATCGACCACCGCCCAAGGTCCGAACCGCCGCACCGTGCTTGGCGCGCTCGCCGCCGTCGGCGCGCCGCTGGCCGGCCGCGCCGCGCCCTTGCGTCGTGTGGTCGTGATCGGCGGCGGCATGGCGGGCGTCGCCTGCGCCTGGCTGCTCGACGGCCTCTGCGACGTCGTTCTGGTCGAGGCGGCAGCCGAGCTCGGCGGCAACGTACGCGGCGTCGAGCTCGAGATCGACGGCCATCCCTACACCGTCGACGCCGGCGCGCAGTACTTTCATCCGGGGCCGTACCCGACCTACGTGCAGTTGCTCGAGTCGCTCGGGCTGTATCCGCCGTCGGCCGGCGGATCGCATGCCTTTGCGGCGTCGATCACGCTCGCCGAGCCTTCCGAGGGTTACCCGCGCTTCGTCTCGCCAGTGCTGCCGGGGCGCGGCTGGCCGCTCGTCGCGCCGTGGAACCGCGCCGGGCTGCAGGCGTTCAACAAGGCCTTCTCGGCCGCCCGCCGGCGCGAGCAGCGCGACGCCTCGTGGCAACTCACGCTCGGTGACTGGCTGCCGACGCTGGGCCTCGACACCGCGCAGTGGGAAGGGATGATCCTGCCGTGGGCGGCGTCGATCCTGTCCGGCGACATCGAGCAGGCGCGCAGCGTGTCGGCCCGTTCGGCGATGGTGTTCGCGGCCAAGGCGCTGCCGCCCGCCGCCACCGATCCGATCCTGTACTACGTGGTCGATCAGGGCATGGGCGAGGTACTGCGCCGCATGGTGGCGCAGTGCACGACGGTGCAGGTGATGACGGGCGCGCCAGTGAGCGGTGTCGTTCGCGACGGCAGCGGCGGCTTCCTCGTCCAGGCGGGTGGCGGGCCGGCGCTGCAGGCCGACGACGTCGTGTTCGCGGCGTCGGGGCCGCCGACGCTCGCGCTGCTCGCGGGCGTCACGGGGACGGGCGCGCTGCGGGCCGCGCTGCAGCAGATCGAGTTCTTCGATGCTCGCCTGATGCTGCATACCGATCCGGCCTACGCGCCCGCCGCGCAGAAGTACTGGTCGTTCCTCGACTGCCAGCTGCAGGGCGACAAATGCGAGGCGTCGATGTGGCTCGCCAAGGTGCTCACGCCGCCGCCCGGCGCGAACCCGCCGAATTTGTGGAAGAGCTGGGTCACGCACCGGGTGGCGCTGCCGGCGCAGATCGTCCACGAGGCGAGCTACCGACACTTGCTGCCGACGCCGGCGACGCTCCGCGCGCAAAGGTTGTTGCAGGCCGCGCAGGGGAAGGCTGGCGTCTGGGTCGCGGGCGGCTACACGCACCCCTTCGATGCGCAGGAAACGGCGCTGCTGTCGGCGATGGACGTTGCGGCCGCGATCGGCGCTGGGCCGTCAGCCCGCCTGCGTGCCTTGCGGCGGGCCAGCGGATAGGGCGGCGCGGGCGCGTTCGGCTCGCTTCGCCGCCCAAACGGGGGGCGTCCTACTTCAGGGCCTTGCCTGCCAGGCGCAGGATGTCATCCAGCGCGTTGCCGTCACCGTTCATGTCGAGCATGGCGCCCAGGCCACCCAGGCCTCCACTCGGGGCTGCTGCTGCAGCGCCGGCGCCACCGCCGCCGAGCAACCCGCCGAGCAGGCCCCCGAGGCCGCCCAGGCCGCCTTCTTCGGGGGCCGCGGATGGACTGGCCGCGCCGCCACCCTGCTTGGCCAGGTAACCCGTCACCAGCATGGCCAGCAGCGGCAGCATCTGCTTGAGCAGGTCCGGGCTGAGGCCGGTCTGGCTGGCGGCGTTCTGCGCCACCGAACGGCTGACGTCCTTGGAGCCGAAGATCTGACCCAGCACGTCGTTGCCCGCGCCGGGGTCGGTGGACTGGGGGCCCAGCACCTGGTCCAGCAGCCCGCCGCCGCCCAGTTGTCCGAGCAGGCCGCCCAGGCCCTCCATCCCGGCGGGCTGGGCCTGCGCCTGCTTCTTGAAGCCGCCGAGAATCGCCGGCAGCAGCGCGTCGGCGCCGCTCGCCACCTCGGTTTCGCTCACGCCCAGTTCGTGTGCCACGGATTGCAGCCCGCCCATCTGGGCCAGGATGTCAGTGATCTGCATGGTGCTTTCTCCTGTGCGGACGAGGGCTTGGCTGCGGATCAGTCCAGAAGTTCCTTGGGCACGTTGCCGCCATTGGCCGCGATGTGGGCCAGCACGTTCTTGTGCAGCCACATGTTCATCTTGGCGGAGTCGCCCATCAGCTCGGACGGGCAATAGAGCTCCTTGGCCAGCGCCTTGCGGGCGTCCAGGCTGCTGTCGATGTCCAACAGCTTGAGCAGGTCGACGATCGAGGTACGCCAGTTCAGCTTCTGCGGGTTGGCGGCCGCCTTCTGCTCCATCAGGGCCATCACATCGACCACGGCGATGGGCGCCGGTGCGGCCGGCGCCGCCGGTGCTGCGGCGGGGGCGGCAGCAGCAGGGGGTGTGATGACTGGTGCGGCTGCCACTGCGTCACCAAAGCCCAGCTTGGCCAGAATCTTTCCAAAGAATCCCATGGTCTTTTCCTTCCTCGAGTTGTTCGGCGCC
>CAZVNC010000087.1:0-8290 GCA_964628305.1 uncultured Ideonella sp. | reverse complement strand
CAGGATGCGCATGAAGCCGGCGAGCAGCAGCAGATCGGGCGCATGCGCTTCGACCGCTTGCGCAAGCGCGGCGTCGAAGGCCTCGCGGCTCGGGTAGGCGCGGTGATCGACGACCGCGGTCGCGATGCCGCGCTCCGCGGCGAAGGCAAGCCCGGCGGCATCGGCGCGGTTGCTGATCACCGCGCTGACGCGCGCGTTCCACCCTTCGCGTGCACACGCCCTCGCGACCGCCTCCATGTTGGAGCCGCGGCCCGAGATCAGCACGACGATCGATTTCGACACCGGCGCAGTTTAACGAGCCCCTAGCAAGCGCTCGCACGGGCCGCGCCTCGAGGTTCGTTGCGCCAGCCGCGATCGCCTTTGATTCGCCGCCGCTCGAGGCGCGTCCGGCGCGGCCGGCCGGCACCGCCCGAACGTATGATTCGAAGCTCGTCCGCAGGCCAGCGCCGGGGAGGGATGAAGTGGCAAGGTCGAAGAAGGTGGAGCCCGCGCAGCAGACGCCGCGCTACGAGTCGGCCGACGAGCGGCGCGCGCGCGGCCGGGCTCTGCGCGCCAAGGTGCAGCGCACGGCCCATGCGGGCTGGAAGGCGGTCGCGGATCGTCGCGACCCGGTCGAACTGGTTGCCCAGTCCAGCGGCGACGGCCTGCCGGCGCTGATCCCGATCCGCCACGGGCGGATGGCAAGTTCGCCGTTCGCCTTCTACCGCGGCGCGGCGGCGTTGATGGCGGCCGATCTCGCTACGACGGCGTCGAGCGGCATCCTCGTGCAGGCCTGCGGCGACGCACACCTGATGAACTTCGGCGGCTTCGCGACCCCCGAGCGCAACGTCATCTTCGACGTCAACGACCTCGACGAGACCTTGCCGGCGCCGTTCGAGTGGGACCTGAAGCGGCTCGCGGCGAGCGTCGTCGTGGCCGCAGATCACGTCCGGCTGCCGGGCAGCGACGCGGCGCGCCTCGCGACGGACCTCGTGCGCGAATACCGCGAGCGCATGATCGACTACTCGGCGATGCGCGTCCTCGACGTCTGGTACGACAAGATCGACCTGCGGCGCTACCAGGACCGCAGCGCTGACCCCGATGTGCTCGAGGAGGTGCGCCGTCGGGTCGCCGAGCGCATGGACGCTGCCGAACGCAAGTCGATACCCGAGTCGCTGTACCCGAAGTTCGTTTGCGAGCAGGGCATGCAGCCGCGCATCAAGGACGAGCCGCCGCTGATCTTCCACCCCGACGAGGATCTTGCCCCCGGCGCGGCGAGCGCGTATGCCGAGGCGATCGCCAGCTATCGCAAGAGCCTGCCCGACCACATCCGCAGCTTGTTCGACCGCTATCAGTACCACGACTTCGCGATCAAGGTCGTCGGCGTCGGCAGCGTTGGCACGCTGTGCGGCTTGGGCCTCTTCATGGCCGACGAGAACGATCCGCTCTTCCTGCAGGTCAAGGAAGCGCGCGCCTCGGTGCTCGAGCCGTATGCGGGCAAGAGCCGCTACCCGAATCATGGCCAGCGCGTCGTCGAGGGTCAGCGCCTGATGCAGACGGCAAGCGACGTCTTTCTCGGCTGGATGCGCTCCGAATCGGGGCGGCACTTCTACGTCCGCCAGTTGCGCGACGTGAAGCTCGCGGCGGTGCTCGAGGATGTGGATACGCCGCTGCTGCGCCAGTACGCGCGGATGTGCGCGCACGCGCTGGCGCGCGCACATGCGCGCTCGGGCGACGCGGCGCTGATCGCCGGCTACATGGGCAGCGGCCGGGCCTTCGACGATGCGATCTGCGAATTCGCGGTCGAATACTGCGATCAGAACAGCAAGGATCACCGCGCCTTCCTGCATGCCATCCGCGCGGGCCGCATCCAGGCGCAGATCGAGCGCGACTGAGATCGCATCTCGAACGTTGCGCAAAGCGCGCACGTGCGGGCCGGACGGGCCGGCCGGATACGGGACCGTAGAATCGCCCGTCGCCAAGCGCGCCCAACGGGCGCCGGCAGTTCGACACCCGACACGATGAAAGCACGCGTCCTCTCCGGCATGCGCCCCACCGGCGCGCTGCACCTCGGCCACTATCACGGCGCATTGAAGAACTGGGTTCGGCTCCAGTCCGAATACGAGTGCTTCTTCTTCGTCGCCGACTGGCACGCGTTGACGACGCACTACGAAGAGCGCGAGGTGATCGGCAGCAACGTCTACGAGATGGTGATCGACTGGATCGCCGCCGGGCTCGACCCCGAGCAGTGCACGATCTTCATCCAGAGCCGCCTGCCGGAGCACGCCGAACTGTTCACGCTGCTCGCGATGGGCACGCCGCTCGGCTGGCTCGAGCGCGTGCCGACCTACAAGGACCAGATCGAGAAGCTCAAGGACCGCGACCTCGCGACCTACGGCTTCCTCGGCTACCCGCTGCTGCAGGCGGCCGACATCCTGATCTACAAGGCCGCCTTCGTGCCGGTGGGCGAGGACCAGGCTTCGCACGTCGAGCTGACGCGCGAGGTCGCGCGCCGCTTCAACCACCTCTACGGCCGCGGCACGAAGTTCGAGGCGCAGACGGCGGCCGCGATCGCGAAGCTGTCGAAGGACGATGCGCGCTATCTCGAGCGCCAGCGCAAGGCCTTCGGCGAGACCGGCGCTGCCTCCGCGCTCGCCAAGGGCGAGGCGATCCTCGCCAAGGCCGCGGCGGCGATTGCCGGCTGGACCGACGCCGACCGCGAACTGCTGCACGGCCACCTGCGCGGCACCGGGCGCACTGTGCTCGTCGAGCCGCAGGCGCTGCACACCGAAGTGGCGACGCTGCCGGGGCTCGACGGCCGCAAGATGAGCAAGAGCTACGGCAACGCGATCCTGATGCGCGACTCGCCGCAGGAGGTGGCGAAGAAGGTCCGCGGCATGATGACGGACCCGGCGCGCGTGCATCGCAGCGACCCCGGCAACCCCGAGAAGTGCCCGGTGTGGGACTTTCACAAGGTCTACAGCGACGAGGCGACGCGCGACTGGGTCTGGAAGGGCTGCACGACGGCCGGCATCGGCTGCCTGGAGTGCAAGCAGCCGGTGATCGACGCCATCGTCAAGGAGCAGCAGCCGTGGCGCGAGCGCACCGAGCAGTACCTCGCGAATCCGAAGCAGGTGCACTGGATCGTCGAGATGGGGACCGAGCGCGCGCGCACCGTCGCGCGCCAGACGATGAAGGACGTGCGCGACGCGATCGGGCTCAACTACTGAGCCACCGGGCCGGTGAACGACGCCCTCGCCCGCCACGCACAACTCGTCGCCGCGTTGATGTCGGGCGAAGCGATCGCGACGCCGCCCGCCGAGCGTTCGCTGATCGAGACGCACATCTCGAGCCTGGTGCTGGCCGGCGACACCGTCTACAAGCTTCACAAGCCGCTGAAACTCGACTTCCTCGACTTCTCGACGCCCGAGCTGCGGCGCGCCGATAGCCTCGAGGAGCTGCGCCTGAACCGGCGCACCGCACCGCAGATCTACCTCGATGTGCTGCCGATCGTTGGCACGCCGCAGACACCAAGCATCGCAAGCGCGGGCGACGCCGCGCAGGCCTTCGACTGGGTGCTGCGGATGCGCCGCTTCGAGCAGCGCGACCTGCTCGACGCGATGGCGCGCGAGGGCCGGCTGACCGAGGCGCACGTCGACGCGCTGGCCGAACGCATCGCCGCGTTTCACGCTGCGTTGCCGCCCGCGCCGCCGCAGTTCGGCCGGCCCGAGGAGGTGCGCCACTGGGCGCTCGTCAATCTCGATGCGTTGCAGCGCGCCGCCGTGTCGTCCGCGCAGACGGCGAGGATCGATGCGTTGCGCGCCTGGACCGAGCGCGAATGCACACGCCTTGCGCCGCTGATGCGCGAGCGCCGTGCGCAGGGTTTCGTCCGCGAATGCCACGGCGACCTGCACCTGGGCAACATCGCGCTGATCGATGACACGCCGACGCCGTTCGACGCCATCACGTTCAATGCCGAACTGCGCCACATCGATGTCGCAAGCGACATTGCGTTCACCTTCATGGACCTGCTGCGCCATGCGCTTCCCGCCCTGGCCTGGCGCTTCGCGAGCGCCTGGGCCGAGCACAGCGGCGACTACGCCGGCCTCGCGCTGCTGCGCCACTACGCCGTCTATCGAGCGCTGGTGCGCGCACGCGTCGCCGCGCTGCGCGCCGGGCAGCGCGGCGATGGCGGCGCTGCGTTCGCCGCCGCCGAGCGCGACGTTGCGCTGGCGGAGTCGATTGTTCGATCAGACGCCGCACCCGCACCATTGCTCGCGCTCACCTGCGGCGTCTCGGGTTCCGGCAAGAGCACCGTCGCGCGGCTGCTGGCGCAGCACGCGCAGGCGGTTCGGGTGCGCTCCGATGTCGAGCGCAAGCGCCTCTTCGCGCTCGCCGCCGACGCTCGGCCGGCACCGGGCGAGATCGCGACGCTCTACGGCGCCGAAGCGACTCGGCGCACCTACGAGAAGCTCTCCACCCTCGCGCGCGATTTGCTCGCGGCCGGCATCTCGACCGTCATCGATGCGGCGGCGCTTCGCCGCAGCGAGCGCGATGCGCTGCGCGCGCTGGCGGCAAGCGCCGGGGCGCGCTTCGTGCTGCTCGAATGCAGCGCCCCCGAACCGGTGCTGCGCGGTCGGATCGCGCAAAGGCTCGCCGAGGCGAAAGACGCGTCCGATGCCGACCTTGCGGTGCTCGATCTGCAACTGCGCGTGCGCGAACCGATCGCGCCCGACGAGACGGCGCTAGCGTTCGATACCGAAGTTGGCCTCGCCGAGCTTGCGCGCCGTTGCGAGGCGCTCGCGGCACAATGGACCGCCGCAACGAGATACGGATCCGCATGACGCTTGCCACGATCGAACTCTGCCCGCCGGGCGTTGCGAAGTCCGCGCTCATCATCCTGCACGGCCTGGGCGCCGACGGCACCGACTTCATCCCGATGTGCGACGCGCTCGACCTGCAACGCCACGGCCCGGTGCGCTGCATCATGCCGCGCGCGCCGGTGCGGCCGGTGACGATCAACGGCGGCATGCGGATGCGCGCCTGGTACGACATCCTCGGCGCCGACCTGCAGCAGCGCGAGGACGAGGCCGGCCTGCGCGCCTCGCTGCGCGACGTGCACGCGCTGATCGCGCGCGAGGTGGCGCGCGGCGTGCCGGCGCGGCGCATCGTGCTCGCCGGCTTCTCGCAGGGCTGCGCGGTGGCGCTGCTGGCCGGGCTGCGCTTTCCGGAACGGCTGGCCGGGCTGGCCGGCATGTCGGGCTACCTGCCGCTCGCGCAGCACACCGCGGCGGAGCGCGCGCCCGCGAATCGCGACGTGCCGATCTTCCTCGCCCACGGCCGCAACGATGGCGTCGTGCCGCTCGCGCGCGGCAGCGCGTCGCGCGACGCATTGATCGCGCTCGGCCATGACGTTCAATGGCACGACTACCCGATGGAGCATTCGGTCTGCATCGAGGAAGTGCAGGCGCTCGACGCCTGGCTGCAGCGCGTGTGGGACTGAAGAACCCGATCCCGAACCCCGAACGGAGGACAACACCATGACAACGCGCACCCACCTTGCCATCGGCGCACGCGCTGCAGGATTCGCCGCCGCCCTGCTGCTCCTGCTGCTGGCCGGCTGCGCGACGATGGGCGACGCGCTGCGCGTGAACGTCGTCGGCGTCGAGCCGCTGCAGGGCGAAGGGCTCGAATTGCGCTTTGCCGTCAAGCTGCGAGTGCAGAACCCGAACGATTCGAGCATCGCCTTCGACGGCGTCGCGGTCGATCTTGATCTGGACGGCAAGAACGTCGCGACCGGCGTCAGCGATCAGACGGGCAGCGTGCCGCGCTTCGGCGAAACGATCATCACGGTGCCGGTGACGGTCTCGGCGTTCAACGTGGCGCGCGTGCTGGTCGGACTGACCGGCGCCCAGTCGCGCGGCGAAGTCCCGTACGCGGTCAGCGGCAAGCTCGCCGGCGGCACCTTCGGAGCCGTGCGCTTCTCGCGCAGCGGAACGCTCGCCCTGCCGCAGTCGGCGACCGGCGCCGCCCCGTCCGGCGGCTGATGGCCCGCGGCAGCGCTCAGGCCACGCCGCTGAAGTAAGCGCGCTGCCGGCTGCGCGCCGAGTTGCCGAAGTAGTCGCGCCACCAGCGGTTGCCCACGTCGAGGAACTTGAACTTGGTGTCCGCCGGGTTGTCCTGCGCCGCCGCCCATTCGCGAAACGCATAGTGGCTCCAGAGCCGCATGTACTCGCCGAGGTAGATGTCGGCGACGCGCCGGTTGCCGCGGATGACGAGCATGTTCTCGTCGTTCTCGGTGGTTGACGCCTCGCTGAAGTTGGCCGAGCCGCTGATCACGACCGGATCGCGCCCGAGCGGGTCGATGATCGCGATCTTGGTGTGAATGAAGCGCACGTTCGTGTTCAGCCCGGTCAGCGTCTCCCGCACCCAGCGGTCGAACTTGTTGGTCGACAGCAGGTTGCCGACCGCGAAGCGGTTCTCCACCCGCTTGCGCAGCGCGAGCATCCCGGCCTCGGCGGCGGCGCGCTTGGCGGCCGGCACGCCCGGTGCGAGCAGTTTGTCGAGCAGCGCATAGCGCAGCGGCGCCTGGCCGTCGCGGTAGGCGGCCTGAAAGCGCTCGCCCATGCCGAACGCGAAGGTCATGAACAAGGCGTCTTGCGCCGACTTCGCGCGCTGCGCGTACCAGTCGAGCGCGGCCAGCGTCTGCTGCGGGCTGAAGATCGCGACGATCCCCTTCGGCGGCTCGGCGACCGGGATCGTGTTCAACGCCGAAAGCGCGCTGCGCAACGCATCATGCGTCGGCTTGCCCGCCATCAGCGTCCAGCACTGCAGGTAGGCTGCGGCGACCGGCGGCTGCTCGACCACATGCACGACGTTCGACTGGCCGTAGACCCCGCCGAGCGAGAAATTGGTCGAGCCCGTCAGCACCGCGATCGGTTCGCCGTGCTGCAACAGCACGATGAACTTGTGGTGCGAGATCGGCGGGAACTTCACGTCCGGATCGGTCAGCCGCTCGATGCACAGCGACTCGATACCCGCCGCCTTCGCCGTCGCGCGATTCGCATCGCGCGGGAAGACGACGCCTTGCGCATCCGGCTGGTTCGGATTGGCGTCGTAGAGGATCTTCACGTCGGCGCCGCGATCCCGGGCGCGCCCGAGCGCAACGGCCACGCTCTGCAGCCGGAACTCGTAGGCCGAGACGCGCAGGCCGAACTCGGGCCCGCTCGCCAGCCCGATGAAGTCCTCGATCGCCTCGGCGGCGCCGCGCGACAGCCAGACCCAGCGGCCGTCGCCCGGATCGCCCTCGTCCGGCCGCACGTTGCCGAAGCGCCGCGCGTACTCCTGCGACGCGGCGGCGCCGCGGTTGAAGTAGACGTCGTTGTCGCCGCCCGCCTCCGCTTCGGTCGTCACGCTCACCTCGACCTCGCGAAACGGCTGCAGATCGCGCGGCGTGCCCTTCAGCGCGAGCACGCGGTACTTGTAGCGCCGGCCGGGCTTGGCCGAATAGTCCGACCAACTGAAGCCCTGCACCGGATGCTCGCGCGTCGAATAGGTCGATCCGGCGACGAAGCCGGGATCGGTCTCCTCGAAGGTCTTGAGGCCGCGCATCCACTTCGCTTCCTGACCGAGGTAATCGGTGCGGTGGATCGCAAACCCCATGTGGCCGTCGCAATCCGCGCGCGGCATGTTGATGCCGAGCAGCACGACATGCGAGCCGGCAATGGCGCGCACGGTCAATCCATTGTTTGTTCGGCTGGCGCGCATCGCGACTCCTCGGTTGGCGGTGGTGGTGCGCAGATTCTTGCGCAGGGTGCAGCCGTGGCCCATCCCCAGGATGGTTGGCGTGCGGCGCGAACCTGGCCGCGACGCCCGCATCCGTAGGTCGAGACAGACCTGACCAAGCTGGCACCGTAGCGCTGCGGCGTCTTGACGCCAAGACACTGCGTCAGGACCTCACCGGCTTGCGCTCGCATGCTCAGCTGACGCCGTTTTGCCCGAGATCCGCCGCGATCAGCCTGAACTGCTCCAGCGCCGCCTCCAGATCGTCGACGATCTCCTGCGCGATCACCTCCGGCGGCGGCAGGTTGTCGCTGTCGGCCAGGCTGTCGTCGCGCAGCCAGAAGATGTCCAGGCTCGCCTTGTCGCGCGCCACCAACTCGTCGACTTCGTACATGCGCCAGCGCCCGTCCGGGTTCTCGGTGCTCCACGTCGCCTGCCGCTGGTGCCGGTTGGCTGGGTGGTACAGCGACACGAACTCGTCCAGGTCCGCGCGCTTGAGCGGGTTGGTCTTCAGCGTGAAGTGCTGGTT
>CAZVNC010000086.1:0-8308 GCA_964628305.1 uncultured Ideonella sp. | reverse complement strand
AACAGCGCAAAGCCGAAAGGCGGGTGCATGAACGAGGTCTGCATGTTCACCGCCAACAGGACGCCGAACCAGATCAGGTCGATGCCGAGCTTGTCGGCCACTGGCGCGAGCAGCGGCACGATGATGAACGCGAGTTCGAAGAAGTCGAGGAAGAAGGCGAGCAGGAACACCATCAGGTTGACGACGATCAGGAATCCGAGTTGCCCACCCGGCAGGTCGAGCAGCAGATGCTCGACCCAGAGGTCGCCATCGACGCCTCGGAACACCAGCCCGAAGACGGTGGCGCCGATCAGGATGAAGATCGCAAAGCAGGTCAGCTTGGCGGTCTTGTCGAGTGCTTGATTCAGCAGCGATACCGACAGCCGCCGCCGCGCGATCGCGAGCACGAGCGCGCCGACCGCTCCCATCGCACCGCCTTCGGTCGGCGTTGCGACACCGATGAAGATCGTGCCGAGGACGAGGAAGATCAGCACCAGCGGCGGTACCAGCGCGGTCAGGATCTTGACCAGCATCGCTCTGCCGTGCAGGGTTCGCGCCTCGGGTGGCAACGCCGGCGCGGAATCCGGTTTCAGCATCGAGTAGCCGAACACGAACAACGCGTACAGCGAGGTCAGAACCAGTCCGGGGACGAGGGCGCCGGCGTACATGTCGCCGACGGACTTGCCCATCTGGTCGGCCAGTACGATCAGCACCAGCGACGGCGGAATGATCTGAGCGAGCGTGCCGGACGCAGCGATGACGCCCGTTGCCAGCCGGCGGTCGTAGCCGTAGCGCATCATGATCGGCAACGAGATCAGCCCCATCGAGATCACCGAAGCCGCGACGACGCCGGTGGTTGCCGCGAGCAGCGCTCCGACGAAGATCACCGCATAGGCGAGACCGCCGCGCACGGAGCCGAACAACTGGCCGATCGTGTCGAGCAACTCCTCGGCCATTCCGCTGCGCTCGAGGATCAGCCCCATGAAAGTGAAGAACGGAATCGCCAGCAGCGTTTCGTTGAACATGATGCCGAACACGCGCTCGGGCAGCGCCTGCAGCAGCGAAGGCTCGAGCAGGCCAAGCGCCATCCCGACGACGCCGAACAACAGGCCGTTGGCGCCGACCGCGAACGCCACCGGATAGCCGACGAGCATCAGCAGCACCATGCTCGCGAACATGATCGGCGCCATGTACGTCGTCAGCAGCTCGGTCATGACTGCCCGTCCGGTCGCGGGCCGGAACCTGCTTGTGCAAGCTGCCGCAGTTCCGAGAAGTCCTTGATCAGTTCGGACGCCGCCTGCAGCAGCAGGAGTGCGAACCCCACCGGGATCAACAGCTTCACCGGCCAGCGAATCAGGCCACCGGCGTTCGCCGAGACCTCGCCGCTGGTCCATGCGTCGACGAACGGCGGCCACGACAGCACCATGATCAGCACCGCTAGCGGCACCAGGAAGAGCAGGGTGCCGATGATCTCGACAATCAGGTGCCCGCGCCGGCTCAGCCGGCTGAGCAGCAGATCGACCCGCACATGCTCCTTGTTGAGCAGTGTGTAGCCGGCGCAGAGCAGGAACACGGACGAGAACAGATACCACTGGACCTCGAGCATGGCGTTCGAGCTCAGGTTCAGCACCTTGCGCGAGACGGCGTTGCCGGCGCTGACCAGCACCGCCACCAGGATGAGCCAACTCACGGCGCGCCCGACAAAGCGATTGAGCGCGTCGATCCGTTGGCTGATTCGCAGCAGCAGTGCCATGGTGTCGCGGGAGGAAGAGGCGCTAGCTCTTGGCCAGGGCGGCGATCGTGAAGTTGTCGAGCGCGGCTTCGGTCACCCGGAACCAGCTCGCCTGCTCGACGCGGAACGGCTGCCACTTGGCGAAGATCGCCTTGAACTCCGGGTTCTTCGCCTGCAACTCGTCGAACAACTCGTGTGAGGCCTTGAAGGCGGCGTCCATCAC
This sequence comes from uncultured Ideonella sp., assembly GCA_964628305.1. GTDB lineage: Bacteria > Pseudomonadota > Gammaproteobacteria > Burkholderiales > Burkholderiaceae_C > CAIKUF01. The sequence goes on along the minus strand of CAZVNC010000086.1, from coordinate 6,374 downwards.
GTCGCGCGGGAAGAACGAAACCTTGGCCCCACCTGCGATCAGCTTCTTCAGCGCGGGCGGGTTGCGGGCATCGTACTCGGCAAGCATCTTCATGGTCTGCTCGGACGCGGCGCACTCGAAGGCCGCCTTGTACACCGGCGGCAGCGCGTCCCAGGCCTTGGCATTGACCATCGTCGTGATCGAGGCACTGCCTTCCCACCAGCCGGGGGTGTAGTAGTGCGACGCCACCCGGTGCAAACCGAGCTTCTCGTCGTCGTAGGGGCCGATCCACTCGGCGGCGTCGATCGTGCCCTTCTCGAGGGAGGCATAGATGTCGGCGGTCGGGATCTGCTGCGGAACCGCGCCCAGCTTGGCGAGCACCATGCCGCCGATGCCTCCGATGCGGATCTTCAAGCCCGAAAGATCGGCGACGCGCTTGATCTCCTTGCGATAGAAGCCGCCCATCTGAACGCCGACGTTGCCGCAGACGAAGTTGACGATGCCGTGCTTCTTGTACACGTCGCGCAGCAGTTCCATACCGCCGCCGAAGTTGACCCAGGCGTTGTGCTGGCGGGCGTTGAGCCCGAACGGCATGCCCGCATCGAAGGCGACCGAGATGTCCTTGCCGATGAAGGCCGACGCCAGGACGTGGTTGCACTCGATGGTGCCGTTGCCGACCGCCTCCATGTTCTGCGCCGGCGGAACGATCTCGCCGCCTGCGAACGGCCGGATCTCGAACTTGCCATCGGTCAGTTGCGCGACGCGCTTGCACATGTCTTCCGCGGAGCCATAGATCGTGTCCAGGCTCTTCGGCCAACTCGTCGACATGCGCCACTTGACACTTGGCGCCGACTGCGCGAAAGCGGGAAGGGCGAGCGTCGCCGCGCCTGCCGCTGCGCCGGTTTGGATCAGGAAATTGCGTCGTTGGGTCATTCGTCACTCCTGCGGTTTGAAACGTGTGAAAGAAGCATGCCTTGATCATCCGGGCGCGGTGACCCGAGGACGTCTACCGGCGCAGGCGAACGACGGTAGCCTGAAAGACGGCAGCAAGCCCGTCGAAATCCCGATGACACCCGATCATGGTCGTCAAGTTGTGCACTAACGATAGGCAGGCGCAGCGCATCTTAGAGCACGAAGCCAGTGATGAACATAGGGTCATCCCTATCTGTTCGTATACGATCGATACGGCGACGGCGCGGCGCCGGGGCCGGCACCGACCCGCCCCGGGCCAGGGAACGACGGGGTTCGGACACGATCGTCCCGCGAAGGCTAGGGTGTTCCCTGATAGTTTGTATACGATCTGTTATGCTTTAATTCGATCCACTGACCGACACTTCGCCGCCGAGATGTCTGCGCCATGTCAGGCAGAGCGGAACCCTTGGCGCGCAACCTACCGAGGTACCGAACCCATGGCATTTGTCGTTACCCAAGCTTGCATTCGCTGCCGCTATACGGACTGCGTTGACGTCTGTCCGGTCGACTGCTTTCATGCCGGCCCGAACTTCCTCGTCATCGACCCGGAGGAGTGCATCGACTGCGCCGTGTGTGTTCCCGAGTGCCCGGTGGAAGCGATCTTCGCCGAGGCAGACGTGCCGGAGGATCAACGCGAGTACATTGCGCTGAATGCGGAGTTGGCTCCAGAATGGCCCGTCTTGAGCGCCAAGGTGGACCCGCTACCGGACGCCGCGAAATGGGCTGACGTGCGCAACAAGCTCGTGCACTTGGTGCGCTGAGGGTCGAGTATTCTCGTGTCGCTCAATCACCGCAGGCAATCCGATCATGCGCAAGTACCTAGACATCCATCTGCAGGACCGCTCGGTCTCGGTGCAGGAACTGCACGGCGAGCAGATCGTTCGAGCCGGGCGACACTTCATCGCGAAGACGCTTCTGAATTGCGGCGCGGCTGGCGTCGATCCGTTGAGTGCTGACAACCCGCTGATCTTCTCCGCCGGCCCGTTCGCGGGAACCAACTTCTCGAACGCAAACCGGCTCAGCGTCGGCGCTCGCAGTCCGCTGACGGGCGGCATCAAGGAAGCCAACTCGGGCGGCACCTTTGCGTTCGCGATGGGGCAGTGCGAGATCGCCGGACTCACGCTGCATGGCGCCTCGCCCGAGTGGGCGCTGATCCGCATCACGAAAGAGGGTGTCGTCAGCTTCGAGGACGCGGGCGAGTACCTCGGAAAGGGCAACGCCGAGGTCGCCGCGATGTTGTTCGAGAAGTACGGCAAGAAGATCAGCTTCGGCATTTGCGGGCCGGTTGGCGAGTACCTCGGATTGGTGGCAGGAATCGCTTTCGCCGATACCGACGGCCGGCCGTCGCGTCTGGCGGCGCGCGGTGGCATCGGCGCCGTCATGGGTTCGAAGAAGATCAAGGCGATCGTGATCGACCAGTTCAAGATGCCGACCTTTCACGATCGCAAGAAGGTCATGGGCGCGGTTCGGGAATACGGCGTGAAGCTCGGCAAGGAGCCGGCGATCGAAAGCTTCAAGCGCTTCGGCACGGCGGCGGTCGGTGACTTCACGAACTACGTCGGCGGCCTACCGGTACGCAACTTCAGCGCCGGGCAACTGACGCCCGACAAGGATGCCTTCCTTTTGGGCGGCGCCAACATCCGCGAACGCAACCTGAGCCGGGGCGGGCAGACCGAGCACCCATGCATGCCCGGATGCATGATCGAGTGCAGCAATGTCTATGTGGACAAGGAAGGCAAGGAGATCGTCTCGCCGCTCGAGTACGAGACACTCGGCCTGCTCGGGAGCAATTGCGGCATCGAGGATCCAGACGACGTCGCCCGCTTGAACGCGCTCGTCAACGACATGGGCGCCGACACGATCGAGGTCGGCGCGATGCTCGGCGTGCTGATGGATGCCGGCGAAGGTGCCTTCGGCGACGTCGAGTTGCTCGCGAAGGCGCTAGCCGACATGCGCGTGGGCAACGAGCGTGGCCGGATTCTTGCGCAGGGCGCGGCACGAGTCGGTGAACACTATGGCGTCAGGCGCGTGCCCGTCATCAAGCGCCAGGCGCTGAGCGCCTACGATCCGCGCGTGATCGAGGTCACCGGCATTTCGATGATGCTGACGGCGCAGGGTGGCGACCATACGGTGGGCAACGTGCCGACCTACGAATGCAAGGGCAAGACGACGGCCGAACTGGTGGCCGTCAGCCTCGCAGCCCAGGTCAATGCTGCAGTCGCCGATTCGCTGGGCCTGTGCATCTTCGGCCGCTCCGTCACCGACACGAATCCCGAGTTGATCGTCGGCGCGCTCAACGACGCTCACGGCACGAGCCTGGATGCGGCGTTCCTGAAGTCCCTCGGGCGCGAGGTTCTCGAGATGGAATGGGCGTTCAACCGTGCCGCCGGTTTCACCGAAGCCGACGACGAACTGCCGGCCTTTTTCTACGACGAGCCGCTGCCGCCGAGCAACAAGGCGGCGCGTCACCACAGCGAGACGGCGAATCAATCCCTGCGGGAGTTGCTGACCCAGTGAAGGTCGTGAAGCTGCTCTACTTCGCCGGCGTGCGCGATGCACTTGGCCGCTCGGCGGAGACGGTCGAGGTGCCGACAGACGTACACGATATCGGCACGCTTTGCAGCCATGTCGGCGCGCGGGGGGCACCCTGGTCGTTGCTTGCAGCCGACCAGGGGTGGCGCTTCGCGGTCAATCGTGAAATGGCCGACGGCGCCGACGCACCGGTCGGCGATGGCGATGAGGTCGCTGTCTTTCCGCCGGTGACGGGAGGATGATGGCACCGCAATCGCGGATCTCTGCAATCGCTCTTCGGGGGCTGCGCGGCAGCCGTGGCGGCTTACCGAAGTCTCACACTCAACGGAGGGATGAATGACCCAAAACGACGCCGCGAAGTACGACTTCACGCAACAGATCGGCTACCTGCTGCGCCGGGCCTACCAGAGGCATACGGCGATCTTCCAGCAGACCGTGCCGGCGTCGCAGTTGACGGCGGCGCAGTTCGTCGTGATGCTGACGGTGCGCGACCGCGGGCCGTGCGAGATCCCGGCGATCGTGCAGCACACCGCGATCGACGAGCCTTCGCTGCGCGGCATCGTCGAGCGCCTGAAATGGCGCCAACTGCTCAATGCCGACCACGAGCCCGGCGATGCACGAAGGATGGTCGTGAGCCTGACGCCCGCCGGTCAGGAGCTGCTCGAGCAGACGGTGCCGTTCGCGCAGGAGATCACCGAGTTGACGTATGGCGATCTGAACGCGCAGGAGCGGGCGACGCTCGTCGCCCTGCTGCACAAGATGAACGGGACGAACGCCTGAGCCGGCCCGCACACCGCGGTTCCACGGAAAGTAGCTTCGAATGAGCGCATTCAACGAAGAGCGCGTGTTGAGCGTGCACCACTGGACCGATCGGCTTTTCAGCTTCACGACGACGCGCGACGCGTCGATGCGGTTCAGCAACGGGCACTTCACGATGATCGGTCTGCGGGTCGACGGCAAGCCGCTGCTGCGCGCCTACAGCATTGCGAGCGCGAACTACGAGGACCACCTCGAGTTCCTGAGCATCAAGATCGACGACGGTCCGCTAACCTCCCGACTGCAGCACATCCAGCCCGACGACACCATCATCGTCGGGCGCAAGCCCACCGGAACGCTCGTCGTCGACTACCTGCTTCCCGGCAAGCGGCTCTACCTGCTCTCGACCGGCACCGGTCTGGCGCCGTTCATGAGCATCGTTCGCGATCCGTCGGTCTACGAGCAATTCGAGCAGATCGTCCTCGTCCACGGCGTGCGCATCGTCGACGAACTGGCCTACCACGGATTGCTCACCCAGTACCTGCCGGCACACGAGTTCCTCGGCGACATGGTGTCGACGCAGCTGCGCTACTACCCGACCGTCACCCGCGAGGACTTCCGGACTCAGGGCCGGATCCCGGATCTGATCGCGAGCGGCAAGCTGTTCGCCGACCTCGGCCTGCCCGACCTCGACCCGAAAGAGGATCGCGTCATGATCTGCGGCAGCCCGGGTATGTTGCGCGACCTGAAGAAGCTCCTGGAGGACAGGCAGTTCCAGGAAGGCAACACCTCGACTCCGGGCGCGTTCGTCATCGAGCGCGCATTCGCGGAGCAGTGACCGGGCTTCGGGCTCAGCCCGGCGCGCCTAGACCAGTTTCGCCGGAGGCTTCGCCTCCCAGCCAGTCCTGCAGCACCTGCTGCGAATGTTCGCCGAGCATCGGTGGAGCGCGGCGGTACTCGACCGGTGTCTCCGACAAGCGGATCGGGTTCGCGACGAGCGGCACCACGCCGGCTGCCGCATGGGGCAATTCGATGCGCAGGCCGCGCGCGCGCACCTGGGCGTCCTCGAAGACCTGATCGATGCGGTTGATCGGGCCGCACGGCACGCCCGCGGCCTCGAGCGCCTCGACCCATTCGCGCGTCGTGCGCTTCAATGTGGCCTCGCGGATCATCGCGATCAACTCGGCACGGTGCGCCACGCGATGTGGGTTGCTCGCGAAGCGCTCGTCGCGCGCCCACTCGGCGTGGCCGGCTACTTCACAGAAGCGGGCGAACTGGGCATCGTTGCCGACCGCCAGAATCATGTAGCCGTCGGCGGTCTGGAAGTCCTGATACGGCACGATGTTCGGGTGCGCGTTGCCCATGCGGCGCGGAACCACACCGCCGGCGAGGAAGTTCGACGCCTGGTTGGCGAGGCAGGCGACCTGGACGTCGAGCAGGGCAAGGTCGATGTGCTGGCCGCGACCGGAGCGTTCGCGCTCGGCGAGGGCAGCCTGCACCGCGATCGTCGCGTACAGGCCGGTCATGATGTCGGTGAGCGCGACGCCGACCTTCTGCGGACCGCCGCCCTCATCCGTGTCGGCGCGGCCGGTGATCGACATCAAACCGCCCATTCCCTGGATCAGCAGGTCATAGCCCGCACGCGCGGCATACGGCCCGGTCTGCCCGAAGCCGGTGATCGAGCAGTACACCAGCCGCGGGTTCGACGCCGCGAGGGCCGGGTAGTCGAGCCCGTATTTGGCGAGCCCGCCGCACTTGAAGTTTTCGATCACGACGTCAGCCCGTGCTGCGAGCCGGCGGATCAGCGCCTGGCCCGAGGGTTGCGCGATGTCGATCGTGATCGAGCGCTTGTTGCGGTTCGTGCAGAGGTAGTAGGCCGATTCGCTGGTCGGCTTGCCGTCGGCGTCCTTCAGGTTTGGAGGCCCCCAGGCGCGTGTGTCGTCGCCGCCTTGCGGGCGCTCGACCTTGACGACATCGGCCCCCAAATCGGCGAGCAACTGGCCGCACCAGGGTCCGGCGAGCACGCGCGACAGGTCGAGGACCCGTATCCCGTCCAGCGGCGCGCGGCGTGGCGGACTATTGCTCATCTCGGCATTTCAGTCAGTTCGCGAATGCGGCGATGCCGGTGATCGCCC
>CAZVNC010000085.1:0-8332 GCA_964628305.1 uncultured Ideonella sp. | reverse complement strand
CTCGCGGCGCCGGCTTCGGTGTCAGTTTCTACATTGAACGACAAGCTCGGCAGCGGCCGGGGGCTGCAGGAGTGGGAAGTCGAACTCGCGCTGCCGCTGTGGCTGCCCGGGCAGCGCTCGGCGCGCGAGACGCAGGCGCAAAGCGCCGTTGCCGAAGTCGCCGCGCGCCGGCGCGCGCTGCGCCTGCAACTCGCGGGCGAACTGCGTGAAGCATGGTGGGCGCTCGCCGCGGCACGCACTGCGGCAACGCTCGCCGATCGGCGCGCCGACACCGCCGCCGCGCTCGAGTCCGACGTGCGGCGCAGGGTGAAGGCGGGCGATCTGGCGCGCGTCGATGCCAACCTCGCCGCGGGCGAACGGCTTGCCGCGCGCGCCGCGCAACTCGATGCAGGGCGTGCGCTGCGCGCGGCCGAGCAGGTCTGGCGCCAGCTTACGGGCACGGCGCCGCCAGCAACGCTGGCGCCCGAGCCGCCGGCAGCTTTGTCCGAGGCGGCCGACGACCACCCGGCGCTTGCCGCCGCACTCGCCGCATTGCGAGCCGCACAGGCAAAGCTGCTCGTCGCCGACGCGACGCGCCGCGATGCGCCGGAGCTCGCGCTGCGCTACTTCCGCGAACGCCCGACCTACAACGACGAGCCCAGCCACGCCGTCGGCATCAAGCTCACCGTGCCGTTCTCTTCGGGTCCGCGCGTGCGTCAGGAGAGCGCCGGCCTGCAAGCCGAGCTGGCGCAGGCCGACGGCGAACTCGAGGCGTCCCGGCGCAAGCTCGCGCTCGACACCGAGAGCGCAAGGCTCGACCTCGACGCCGCGCGCCGCCAGATCGATCTGGCGCGCGAGCGGCGCGAACTCGGCGCCGACACGCTGCAACTCGCGCAGAAGTCCTTCGCGCTCGGCGAATCCGGGCTGCCCGCGCTGCTGCTCGCGCGCGCCGCCGCCTACGAGGCCGACGCGCTGCTCAGCCGCGAGGAGATCGCCGCCGATGCGGCGCAATCGCGCCTCAACCAGGCGCTCGGAGTCTTGCCATGAGATGGGCTGCCCTGTTGTTCTTGATGCCGCTGCTGACCGGCAACGCCTTTGCCCATGGGGGCGAAGAGCATGACGAAGCCGCTGCGCCTGGCGTGGCGGTCGAGGCCGGGCCGCACGCGAGCGCCGCGAGCGAGGACTTCGAGTTCGTCGCCGTCGCGCAGGGTGGCCAGTTGCTGATCTACCTCGACCGCTTCGCAACCAACGAACCGGTCGCCGGCGCCGCGATCGAGATCGAAAGCGGCGCATTCAAGGCGGTCGCGAATGCCGTTGCGCCTGGTGTCTACACCGTTGCCGGCGACGCCTTCAAGACGCCCGGCCGCCATCCGCTGACGATCACGATCGAGACCGATGCGAAGTCCGGCGGCGACTCGGACCTGCTGAGCGCGACGCTCGAGGTCGCGCCGCTGGCGACGGCCGACGCGGCGCCGGCCAAGCCTTGGCCCGGGATCGCCGGGCTCGGCCCGGCGACGCTTGCGCTGCTCGCGGCGGCTGCGGTCGTGCTGCTGACAGTCGGCGCGAGCGTGCTGCGGCGCCGTCTGCCGCGAGGCCAAACCAAAGGTTCGATCCAATGAGCACGACGCAACGACTTGCGCAGGCACTGCTGTTCGCCGCCACATCGATTGCGCCGCCCCTAGCCGCCGCGCACGGCGACGAGGATCACGGTCCGGACCAGACGCCGGCCACGGCCGCGGCGCTGCCGGCAGGGAGCGCGCCGCAGCGCCTGCCCGACGGCGGTGTGTTCGGCCCGAAGGCGGTGCAGCACCAGCTCGGCGTGCGAACCCAGATCGCATCGCTCGCGCCGCTCGCGGCGACGGTCGAATTGAACGGCCGCGTGATCGCCGACCCAGCCGCCAGCGGAGGGGTGCAGGCCAGCCAGCCGGGCCGCATCGAGCCGCCGGCAGGCGGGCTGCCGACGCTCGGCCAGAAGGTCGCGAAGGGCCAGTTGCTCGCCTGGCTGCGGCCGGCCGCGAGCAGTATCGAACGCGCCAACCAGCAGGCACAGCTCGCCGCGCTCGACGCCGACGCCGCCCTCGCCGCGCAGCGCCTCGCCCGCGTCGAGCAGCTCGAGGGCGCCGTGCCGCAAAAGGAGATCGACGCCGCGCGCATCGAACGCGAAGCGATCGACAAGCGCCGCGCCGCGGTGCGCGCGAGCGTCGCCGGCGCTGAGGCGTTGCGCGCGCCGGTGGCGGGCGTGATCAGCGCCGCCACGGCAAGCGCCGGGCAAGTCGTCGATGCGCGCGAGACATTGTTCGAGATCGTCGATCCGGCGCGACTCGCGGTCGAGGCGCTCGCCTACGACCCGGCGCTGGCGCAAGGCCTCGCCGCGGCGTCGGCCGCATTGCCCGGCGGCGGCGTGGTGCAACTGCGCTTCGTCGGCGCCGGCCGCCAGTTGCGCGAGCAGGCGCTGCCGCTGCTGTTTCGGGTTACCGCCAGCGACGCGCCGCTCGCCGTCGGCCAGCCGCTCGCGGTCACGGCACAGACCGGCCGCACGATCGAAGGCGTCGCGTTGCCGCGTGCGGTACTCGTGCGCAATGGCGCCGGCGAGTGGGTCGTCTGGCTGCACACCGGCGCCGAGCAGTTCAGCCCGCGCAAGGTCGCCTTCGAGCCCCTCGACGCCGGCCGCGTCGCGGTGACGGCCGGCGTGCACAGCGGCGATCGCGTCGTCACCACCGGCGCGAGCCTGCTCGGCCAGATTCGCTAGATGTTCGAAGCACTGATCAACGCGAGCCTGCGCCAGCGCCTGCTGGTGCTGTGCGCCTCGCTGTTGCTGGTTGTCGCCGGCACGCTTGCGGTGCGCCAGATGCCGGTCGACGTGTTTCCCGATCTCGACCGGCCGACCGTGACGCTGATGACCGAGGCCGGCGGCATGGCGCCCGAGGAGGTCGAGCAACTCGTCAGCCTGCCGATCGAGTCGGCGATGAACGGCATGCCGGGGGTCACAAGGGTGCGCTCGGTCTCGGGCGTCGGGCTCTCGATCGTGTACGTCGAATTCGCGTGGGGCACCGACATCTACCGCAACCGCCAGCAGGTCAGCGAACGGCTCAACCTGGTGCGCGAGCAGATGCCGCCCGGCGTGCTGCCGCAGCTCGGGCCGATCTCGTCGATCATGGGCGAGATCCTGCTCATCGCGCTGCCGGCCGACCCGTCCAAGGCGAGCCCGATGCAGGTGCGCGAGTTCGCCGACTGGGTGCTGCGCCCGCGGCTGCTGACGATCGCCGGGATCGCGCAGGTGATCCCGATCGGCGGCGAGGTGCGCCAGTATCGCGTCGCGCTGCGTCCGGCGCAGCTGCAGGCGCTCGGCGTCGAGCGTGCGAAGCTCGACGCCGCGCTCGCCGGCTTCGGTGCCAACACGAGCGGCGGCTTCCTCGAGGCACAGGGCCGCGAGGTGCTGATCCGCCAGATCGGCCGCACGCACCGCATCGGGGATCTGCAAAACCTGGTCGTCGACGTGAGGGGCGGCCAGCCCATCCTGCTCTCGCAGGTCGCCGACGTGACGATCGCTGCCGCCAACAAGCGCGGCGACGCGAGCTACAACGCGAAGCCCGCCGTCGTGCTGTCGGTGCAGACGCAGCCCGGCGCCGACAGCGTCAGGCTCACGCGCGAGGTCGAGGCGGCGATCGCCTCGCTCGCGGCGAGCCTGCCGGCGGGGATGGAGAAGCCGCACTTCCTGTTCCGCCAGGCCGACTTCATCGAGCACTCGGTCACGAACGTCGCCGAGGCGCTGCGCGACGGCGCCATCCTCGTAGCCATCGTGCTGTTCCTGTTCCTGCTGAACGTGCGCACGACGCTGATCTCGCTCGCCGCGATACCGGTCTCGCTGCTCGTGACGGCGCTCGTCTTCCACGCCTTCGGCCTGTCGATCAACACGATGACGCTTGGCGGCCTGGCGATCGCGATCGGAGAACTCGTCGACGACGCCGTCGTCGGCGTCGAGAACGTGCTGCGCCGCCTGAAGTTGAACCGCGCACTGCCCGTGCCGCGGCCGGCGGCCGAGGTGATCGCGAAGGCGACGCTCGAAGTGCGCTCGGCGATCGTCTACGCGACCATCATCATCGTGCTCGTCTTCGTGCCGCTGTTCGTGCTGCCCGGCATCGAGGGGCGGCTCTTCACGCCGCTCGGCGTCGCCTACATCGTCTCGATCCTCGCCAGCATGTTCGTCTCGGTGACGCTGACGCCGGTGCTCGCGTACTACCTGCTGCCGGGGATGAAGCAGCTGGGTCGGGGCGACGGCCCGCTCGTCGCCTGGCTCAAGCGCTGGGACGCGCGACTGCTCGACTGGTCGTTCGCGCACTCTGGCGCGCTGCTCGCCGCCGCGCTCGCCGCGGTCGCCGTCGCCGCCTCGAGCGTCGCCCTCTTCCCGCGTTCGTTCCTGCCGCCCTTCAACGAGGGCACGCTCACCGTCAACGTGCTGCTCGACCCCGGCACGTCGCTTGCCGAGTCGAACCGGGTCGGCACGCTCGCCGAGCAGATCGTCGCCGCCGTGCCCGAGGTCACGCAGGTCGGCCGCCGCACCGGCCGCGCCGAACTCGACGAACACGCCGAGGGCGTGCACTACAGCGAGATGGACGTCGACCTGAAAGCCTCCGAGCGCAGCCGCGACCAGATCGTCGCCGACATCCGCAGCCGCCTCGCGGTGCTGCCGGCGGTGAGCAACGTCGGCCAGCCGATCTCGCACCGCCTCGACCACCTGCTGTCCGGCGTGCGCGCGCAGATCGCGCTCAAGGTCTACGGCGACGATCTCGACACGCTGCGCGGCCTGGCGTCGCAGTTGCGCGAGCGGCTCGCGCAGATCCCCGGCATCACCGACCTGCAGATCGAGAAGCAGGTGCTGATTCCGCAGGTCAAGATCCGCGTCGACTACGACCAGGCGGCACGCCACGGCGTTGCGCCGGGCGCGTTGCTGCGTTCGCTCGAGCAGATGATCGACGGCGAGCGGATCACGCAGGTGATCGAAGGCAACCGCCGCTTCGACCTCGTCGTGCGCCTGCCCGATGCGGCGCGCGATGTCGACGCACTCGCCAGGCTGCCGATCGAGACGCCGCTCGGTGCGGTGCCGCTTTCGACGCTCGCAACGATCGAGGACGGCGGCGGGCCGAACCAGATCGCGCGCGAGAACGGACGGCGCCGGATCGTGCTCTCGGCCAACACCGACGGCAGCGACATGGCGCGCACGATCGCCGCGGTGCGCGCCGAGCTCGAAGCCCGGCCGCTGCCCGAGGGCTACTTCACCGCGCTCGAGGGCCAGTTCCAGGCGCAGGAGGAGGCGTCGAGGCTGATCGCGCTGCTCGCGCTCGTCTCGCTCGCGCTGGTCTTCCTCGTGCTCTACAGCCGCTACCGCTCGGCAGTGCTTGCGCTGATCATCATGGGCAACATCCCGCTCGCGCTCGTCGGCAGCGTCGCCGCGCTGTGGATCGCGGGCCAGCCGCTGTCGGTCGCTGCGCTCGTCGGCTTCGTCACGCTCGCTGGCATCGCGACGCGCAACGGCATCCTGAAGATCAGCCACTACATCAACCTGTGCGCGTTCGAGGGCGAGGCCTTCGGCAAGCCGATGATCGTGCGCGGCTCGCTCGAGCGGCTGACGCCGGTGCTGATGACGGCGCTCGTCGCCGCGTTCGCGCTCGTGCCGTTGCTGATGTCGGCCGACGCGCCCGGCAAGGAGGTGCTGCACCCGGTCGCGGTCGTCATCTTCGGCGGCCTCGTCAGCTCGACGCTGCTCGACAGCCTGCTCACACCGCTGATGTTCTGGCGCTGGGGCGAGAAGCCCCTCGCCCGGCTGCTCGCCGCAAACGAAGCGCAGAGTTTTTGATTGCCCCCCCGAAAGGAGCTGACCATGAAGAGAAGAACCACCCTCGCCCTCGCCGCCGTTGCCATGCTGCTCGCCGCAGGCGCGGCACGCGCGCACGACGACGCGACACTCGATGCCAGCGTCGCACCGAACGGCGGCCAGTTGCGCATGGCGGGCATCTATCACTTCGAGCTCGTGCTCGCACAGGACAGCAAGACGGCGAAGGACAACCCGGTCGTCGTCTACCTCACCGACCATGCGGGCACCAAGATCGCAAGCGCCGGCGCCACCGGCACGGCAACGCTGCTCGGCGCCGCGGGCAAGGCGACGGCCACGCTGCAGCCCGATGGCGACAACCGATTGAAGGGCGTCGCGAACTACGCATCGACGCCGGACACCAAGGTCGTGCTGTCGATCACCTTGCCCGGCAAGGCGCCGGAGCAGGCGCGCTTCACGCCGTTTGCGAAGTCGCACATGGAGCCGATGGCGAAGAAGTAGCTCGAGTCGGCGTCGCGGTCGGACGCATTCGGACTCCGCAAGAAGGGTGCGCCCGTCGGAGTCAGAAAAGCTGACGCCGAACCGACATCGATGTAATGCAGCGGTCATCTCGCGGCCAGTCTCGAGAGCGCATCATGTCCGGGTCCTGCCATTAACCCGCGCAGGCAACTGGAGGCCGAAATGACGCTCACCCGCACCTTCTCGATCATTGCTCTCGCAGGCATCGTCGCGCTGCCGCTGCAAGGCCAGGCGGCGACGCAGGAACCGCAAGACGCGCATCATCCCGAGAGCACCGATGCGACCCAGAACAACCCGACGGCACCGGCCAGGCCCGCAGACGCCGGCCGCAGCGCGATGCCGGGCTACGCCAGCCAGATGCAGGCGATGCAGCAGATGCACGACAAGATGCTGGCCGCCAAGACGCCCGAGGAGCGAAACGCCTTGATGGCCGAGCACATGAAGTTGATGCGCAGCGGCATGGCCATGATGGGCGAAATGGGCTCCGGCATGATGCAAGGCCCATCGGGTCACATGGCCGGGCGCAACGGCACACTCGAGCAACGCATGGACATGATGCAGGCCATGATGCAGAGGATGATGGACCGCATGGCGGCGATGCCGTCCGCCAAGTGAACGGCCCTTTGGAGCGCTTGCAACCGGCGCCGGCGCCATGGTTCGGACCCGTCGGGCGGCACCGCGCCCGGGCGGCATCGACTCTCTCGAAGATGCCGCTTGACATTGATATCGCAGGAAGGTTTACCGTACCGCTATCGATGACGCGGTCGTCGATCGCAGCGCAGGAGTGAGCCATGGACACGCGCGCCCACGCCGGCCATGAGGGCCAGGGACACCCGCACCCGCACTCTCATCCCCAGCCGCCGGCCGGTGCTACCGCGCTGAAGGATCCGGTGTGCGGAATGACGGTGACCGAGCAGTCGCCGCACCATGCCCTCCATGGCGGCAGGCCGTACTACTTCTGCAGCGCGAAGTGCCTGGCGAAGTTCAGCGCCGATCCCGGCAAATACCTGCAGCCCGCCGCTGCCCCGCCCGCCGCCGAAGCCGCGCCCGGCACGATCTACACCTGCCCGATGCACCCGGAGATCCGCCAGGACCATCCGGGCAACTGCCCGAAGTGCGGCATGACGCTGGAGCCCATGCTGCCCGATCTGGACGAAACCGAGAACCCGGAACTCGTCGACTTCCAACGCCGCTTCTGGGGGACGCTGCCGTTGACCGTGATCGTCACCGTCCTGGCCATGCTGGGCCACCGGTTCGGGTGGTTCGACATGGCCACGCAGAGCTGGATCGAGCTGGTGCTGACACTGCCCATCGCCCTGTGGGCCGGCTGGCCCTTCTTCGTGCGCGGGGCGCAGTCGATCGTCAACCGCAGCCCGAACATGTGGACGCTGATCGGCCTTGGCACCGGCGCGGCCTTCCTCTACAGCGTGGTCGCCACCGTGGCGCCGCAGGTCTTCCCGGAGTCGTTCGTGTCGATGGGGCGGGTCGCGGTGTACTTCGAGGCGGCGGCGGTGATCATCTCGCTGACGCTGCTCGGCCAGATCCTCGAGCTGAAGGCGCGCTCGCAGACCTCGGCGGCGATCCGCTCGCTGCTCGGCCTCGCGCCGAAGACGGCGCGCCGCATCGCCGCCGACGGCAGCGAGGAGGATGTGCCGCTCGCGCATGTGCATGTCGGCGACCTGCTGCGGGTGCGCCCGGGCGAGAAGGTGCCGGTCGACGGCGTCGTGGTCGAAGGCAGCAGCGCTGTCGACGAATCGATGCTCACCGGCGAGCCGCTGCCAGTGAGCAAACGCGCCGGCGACAAGCTCATCGGCGCGACGATGAACAGCAGCGGCGCGCTGGTGATGCGCTCCGAACACATAGGCGCGGCCACGGTGCTGTCGCAGATCGTGCAGATGGTCGCTCAGGCGCAGCGCTCGCGCGCGCCGATGCAGCGCATGGCCGACACGGTGGCTGGCTGGTTCGTGATGGGCGTCGTCGCCATCGCCCTGCTGACCTTCTTCG
>CAZVNC010000084.1:0-8354 GCA_964628305.1 uncultured Ideonella sp. | reverse complement strand
CAACACCTATCTGCTGATCACGCGCGCGCTCGACTACTTCGACCCGGCGCGCGAGCACGGCGGCGACCTGGCGCGTGCCTTCGCCGGCGCGACCTGCAAGTTCCAGCTCGTCAGCTTCACGACCGACTGGCGCTTTTCGCCGGCGCGCTCCCGCGAGATCGTCAAAGCGCTGCTCGACAACCGGCTCGACGTGAGCTATGCCGAGATCGACGCCCCGCACGGGCACGACGCCTTCCTGCTGGACGACGCGCGCTACCACGCACTGCTGCGCGCGCGCTTCGAGCGCATCTGGCAGGAGCGGGCATGAGCCCGTCGCCCGGCCGTCCGAAGACGGGATCGCTCCCCCTCGGGGGGGCCGGCGCGAAGCGCCGTTGGGGGCTCGAATGAGCGAGCGCAGGGACATGGAGCTGATCGCGCAGCTCGTGCCGGCGGGCTCACGCGTGCTCGATCTTGGCTGCGGCAGCGGCGAGCTGCTCGCCCACCTGCGCGATGCGCGCGGCTGCAGCGGCTACGGCGTCGAGATCGCCGACGCCAACGTGCTTGCCTGCGCGCAACGCGGCGTCAACGTCATCCAGCTCAACCTCGAAGAGGGGCTGGCGATGTTCGAGGACCGGAGCTTCGACGTCGTGCTGCAGCTCGACACCATGCAGCACCTGCGCAACACCGAGAACATGCTGCGCGAGACGGCGCGCGTCGGGCGCGTCGGCATCGTCAGCTTCCCGAACTTCGCGCACTGGCCGAACCGGCTGCACGTGGTCGCCGGGCGCATGCCGGTGACGAAGGTGCTGCCCTACCAGTGGTACGACACGCCCAACATCCGGGTCGGCACCTTCGCCGATTTCGAGGTGCTCGCACGCAAGAACGGCTTGCGGATCCTCGACGCCTTCGGCATCCAGCGGGGCCAAGCCGTGCGCCGCTGGCCGAACCTGCTCGCCAGCGTCGCCGTCTTCAAGTTCGATCGCGGCTGACGCTGGCGCTTCGACCGGGGGTCACTTCTCGCGGAAATCGTCGTGGCAGGCCTTGCAGGCCTTCGCGGTGTCGCCGAACGCGGTCTTGATCGCATCGGGGTTGCCGCCTTTGGCTGCGGCATCGAGCTTGACGACCTGTTGCTGCATTTCCTTCGCTGCGGCCTGGAACTTGGCCGTGTCCTTCCAGATGGCTGGCTTGGCCTTGGTGTCGGCGCCGAAGTCGGTGCCCGGGCCGAATGCCGAGAACGGCAGAAGCGACATCTCGTGCACCACATGGGCGTTCTCGGCCGCCGTCTTGGCGTCGAATGGCACCTTGCCCTGCACCATCGCGCCGAGGCGTCCGGCGTGGGTGCCCATCACCGTCATCACCGCCTGGCGGTAGTCGATCGCATCTTCCGGTTTCGCGAACTGCGCCGCGGCAGGCAGCGCGGCCATGAGCGCGACGATCGCGGCGGCGGATGCACGGCGGACGAATTTCGGACGATTCATGCTGCTTCTCCCGAGGAAGGTGGGCTTGGCCAGGGTGCCGGCGCGAACCGGGACGGCCGCGCGCGACCGCCGCAGTGTACGGAAGTGGCGGTGTCTTCGTGTCGGCGCCGCGTGCCGCCGGTTCGATCTGGCGCTATCGTTGGGGCCTTGCAGCGCTTCAGGAAACGGGTGAGGTGGTGAGCAAGAAAGCCGGCACAACTCGCACAGGCCGCGGCGCGCTGCGTGCGGTGCGCATCTGGGACTTGCCGACGCGCCTCTTTCACTGGGCGCTCGCGATCTGCGTCGTCGGCTCGTTTGCCAGCGGCTCGATCGGCGGCAACGCGATGGAATGGCACTTCCGCTTCGGCTATGTGGTGTTCGCGCTGATCGCGTTTCGCCTTTTGTGGGGGTTCGTCGGCGGGCGCTGGTCGCGCTTCTCGGCGTTCGTACGCGGCCCGACCACGGTGCTGCGCTATCTGCGCGGGCAGTCGCGCAGCGACGAGTTTCACGACGTCGGCCACACGCCGCTGGGCAGCGCGTCGATCGTCGCGATGCTCCTCTTCCTGACGCTGCAGGTCGGCAGCGGCCTGTTCGCCGACGACGAGATCTCGAACGCCGGGCCGCTTGCGCGCCTTGTCGCCGGTTCGACGAGTTCGACGCTGACCGCCTACCACGCGAACATCGGCCGCTGGGTCATCCTGGCGCTCGTCGTGCTGCACGTCGGGGCGATCATCTTCTACCGGGTGCGCCGGCAGCGCGATCTGATCGGCCCGATGATCCGCGGCGACAAGTTGCTGCCGGCGGATGTGCCGGCAGCCAACGACAGCGCGGCGCTGTGGCTGTTCGCCGCGGTGCTCTTCACAGCGTGCGCGGCGAGCGTCGGGTTTGTCGTCTGGATGGGCGGGTAGGGCAGGCGAAGTGGCCCTAAACTCGGGCGACCGACCGCCAGAGCCAGTGAACGATTCCGACCCACCCGAAGGGCCGCCCCAGCGGGAGCAGCCTTTCGCCGCGAATGCCTGCCGCAGCGCCGCTTGCGGCCGATGCCTGCGCCTCGATCGACGCCCGCGCAAGCGATCGACGCAATGCGCAGGCGCCGGGCGCAGACGCTGAAGCGATCTGCATGGATGCCTTGCCTCCGGAGATCCGGCTCGAGGTGGCCGACACCGCGCCGTTGATCGACGCGGCGCGGGAAATCTTCCGCGACTACGCCCGCAGTCTGCCGGTCGATCTTTCGTTCCAGAACTTCGACGCCGAGCTCGCGGCGCTGCCGGGCGACTATGCCGCGCCCGGAGGCAAGCTGCTGCTCGCCTGGGTCGACGGCGAACTTGCGGCCTGCGGCGCGATGCGCGGATTGAGCGAAGCCGACTATGCGAACGCCTGCGAGATGAAGCGGCTCTACGTGCGGCCCGCGTTTCGCCGCTTTGGCCTCGGCCGCCTGCTGGCGCAAGCGCTGCTCGACGAAGCGCGCAGTGCAGGCTATTCGGTCATGCTGCTCGACACGCTCGACGAGATGGAGGCGGCGCGCGGGCTCTACGCGTCGCTCGGCTTCGAGGAAATTCCGCCCTACTATTTCAACCCGATCGCAGGCGCCCACTACCTGAAGGCCGAACTCGGGTGAGCGCCCCTGCAGTTGCCGATTTCGACCTCGAGAGCCGCCCCCGATGAACGCTTTCAAACAATTGCTCGGCGCGAGCGGCGGCAACCCGCCGATCGGCACCTGGATCAGTTCGGCAAGTCCGCTCGTCGCCGAGGCCGTCGCCCACTCAGGGTTCGACTGGGGCCTGATCGACATGGAGCATTCGCCGGTTGACCTGATGGAGGTCGTGCATCTGCTGCAGGCGCTGGCCGCGACGCGCATGGCGCCTCTCGTACGCGTGCCTTGCAACGACGCCGTCATGATCAAGCGCGTTCTGGACGCCGGCGCGACGACGCTGATGGTGCCCGCCGTAAAGGATGCCGACGCGGCGCGCGCCGCGGCCGCCTCGATGCGCTATCCGCCCGAGGGTGTGCGGGCGGCGTCGGCCTTCGGGCGGGCGTCGCGCTTCGGCACCGACGAGGGCTATGCGCGCAAGGCCAATCGGGGGCTGGCGCTGATCGTGCAGCTCGAGACCCTGCAGGCGATCGGCAGGCTCGAATCGATCGCCGCGGTGCCGGGGGTGGACGCGATCTTCATCGGGCCGGCCGAACTTTCGGCGGCGATGGGGCATGTCGGCCAGCCGATCCATCCGGAGGTGATGGACCTGGTGGCGGATGTTGTCCAGCGCTGCAAGGCGATCGGCAAGCCGGTTGGCGCGTTCGGCGCGACGCCCGAGGTCGTCGCCGAGTACCGTGCGATCGGTTTCGACTTCGTCGCGATCGCGTCCGATCTAGCGCTCCTGATCCGCGGCGCGAAAGAGGCGATCGCCGCGCTCAAGTCGCAGGACCGCATGCACGTGCACACGCTCGCGAGCGGGACCCAGACCGGCAGTGAACGGTAAACGTGAATCGGCACAACAAACATGACTTCATCGACGATCGACAATCCCGCAGCGCAGATTCTGGAGATCAAGGCGGGCGCGCTGCGCCTGGCCTTGCGGCCCGACCTCGGCGGCGCGATCGCAGGGCTCTGGCACCACGGCGTGCCGGTGCTGCGTTCGCAGGAACCCGAGCAGCTCCGCTCCTGGCACGACGCTGCTTCGTATCCGCTCGTGCCGTATTCGAACCGCATCGATCACGGACGCTTCAACTGGCAGGGGCGGACGTACCAACTGGCGCCCAATTTCGAGGCCGGCCCGCATCCGCTGCACGGTGTCGGACACCTTGAGGCCTGGCGCGTCGAGCCGAACAGCGGACCGAGCGGGCCGGGCGAGGTGGCGCTCGTGCTCGAGCACCGCGCAAACGACAGCTGGCCGTTCGACTTTCAGGCGCGCCAGTTGTTTCAGCTCGGGCCGGGCTCGCTGCGCACCGAGCTGAGCGTGACGAACACGTCCGCGCAGGCGGCACCGTTCGGGATCGGCTGGCATCCGAACTTTCCGAAGCGCGCACGCAGCAGGCTGCACGTCGAGTGCAGCGGGCGCTGGGAGCTCGACGCATCGAAGCTGCCGACGCAACTCGTGCCGCAGCCGGGCGTCGACGCCGACATCGCACATCTCGATTACGACCATGGCTTCGAGGGCTGGAGCGGCCCGGCGCGAATTCGCGACGAGCGCTTCGCTCTCACGCTGCGCTCGTCGCTCGCGCGCCTCGTGCTTTACACGCCACAGGCGAAGGACTACTTCTGCGTCGAACCGGTGAGTCACGTCGCGAATGCAATCAACCAGCCCGCGCCGAGCGCGCTTGGCCTCATCACGCTGCAACCCGGGCAGAGCCACAGCGCCTGGATGATGCTCGACATCCGCACAACGCATTGACTTTGACACTTGCGCCGCGCCGCTCCGTCCGGCCGCGCGGCTCGCAATGCAACGCCAGCAGGCTGGCATGACGCTGACGACCCGCGGCGGTCGCGGACGTTTGCGGGGGCCCTTCGGAGCTTTCGTATAATTCCAAGGCTTTGCAGGCGACGGCTCAGGCACTCACCATGAACGAGCGCATCGATCGCGGCGGCTGGGACGACGAGGACGAAGAGCCACCCGTTCCGCTTTCGGCGGCGCAGGCGCAGGCATTGCGGAAGCGGCACCCGCAGGTTTCGGCGTGGCGCGTGGTTGCCGCCCAGGCCTTGGTGGGGGTTGCGACCGGCGCTCTGGCATGGGGTCTGTTCGGGCGCGGCGCGGGCTGGTCGGCGCTGTATGGCGCGGCGGTCATCGTCCTTCCCACCGCGCTGCTGGCTTGGGGCGTGGGTCGGAACGCGGGGACCGGACTTGTCGAGGGAGCATTCGGCTTCCTCGTCTGGACCGGAGTGAAGTTGGTGGTTGCGCTTGCGCTGTTGGTGGCGGCAGCGCGGGTGGTGCCCGAGTTGAGTTGGCCGGCGTTGCTGATAGCGATGGCGGTGTGCTTGCAGGTGAACTGGCTGGCGCTGTTGTGGCGCCGCCGATAATGGACTGGAACTGGACGGACGCGACGACATGGCAGCAGAAGCGCAATCCCAGACGGCCGGTGAATACATCGTTCACCACCTGACGCACTTCGGAACCGGCAAGGTCACGGGCCTCGTCGATTTCTCGGTCTTCAACTACGACTCGATGTTCTGGGGCACGGTCACCGGCATCCTGACCTGCTGGGTGATGTGGCTCGCGGCGCGCAAGGCGACGTCGGGTGTGCCGGGGCGGTTTCAGGCCGCCGTCGAATGGCTGATCGAAATGGTCGACGCCCAGGCCAAGGGCATCGTGCACAACGCCAAGAGCCGCAAGTTCGCCGCGCCGCTCGCCCTCACGGTGTTCGTCTGGATCACCCTCATGAACACGATGGACCTGTTGCCGGTCGATCTGCTGCCGGTGATCTGGGCGCAGATCTTCGGCGCCGCCGGGCACGATCCGCATCACGCCTACCTGCGCGTCGTGCCGACCGCTGACTTGTCGATGACGATGGGCCTGTCGATCGCAGTGCTGCTGATCTGCCTCTTCTACAACGTCAAGATCAAGGGTGTGGGCGGCTGGATCCACGAGTTGTTCACCGCGCCGTTCGGCAACCACTGGCTGCTCTACCCGTTCAACTTCGCGATGCAGATCATCGAGTTCATCGCCAAGACGGTGTCGCACGGCATGCGGCTGTTCGGCAACATGTACGCCGGCGAGCTGATCTTCCTGCTGATCGCGCTGATGGGCGGCGCATTCACGCTGTCGCTCGGCGGCGTCCTGCTTGGCGTCGGGCACGTCATCGCCGGCACCATCTGGGCCATCTTCCACATCCTGATCATCATTCTCCAGGCCTTCGTCTTCATGATGCTGGCACTCGTCTACATCGGCCAGGCGCACGACGCGCACTGATCCCGGCAAGCTTTCGCCCTTTCACTTTCATTCTCTGCGGTCCCTTTCCTTTCATTTCAACAGGAGTCTTTCATGGAACTCATCGGTCTCGTCGCGGTAGCTGCTGGTCTCATCATCGGCCTCGGCGCCTTGGGCGCTTGTGTCGGCATCGGCGTCATGGGCAGCAAATACCTCGAGTCCGCCGCCCGTCAGCCCGAACTGATGGGCGAACTGCAAACCAAGATGTTCCTGCTCGTGGGCCTGATCGACGCGTCGTTCATCATCGGCGTCGGTATCGCGCTGTGGTTCACGACCGCCAACCCGTTCTTGGCGCAGCTCGCGAGCCTGCCGAAGTAAGCCGGGACTGCGGCCCGTTCTGTATCGCGCAGCCCGCCGCAGCGGCAGGCTGCCAGCCAACGTGATTGATGAGGCACCCAAGTGAGCATCACTGCGACATTGATCTTTCAGATGATCGTCTTCATGATCCTGGTCTGGTTCACGATGCGGTTCATCTGGCCGCCGGTGACGGCGGCACTCGACGAGCGGGCGAAGAAGATCGCTGCCGGCCTGTCGGCGGCGGACAAGGCGAAGGCCGAACTCGCCGAAGCCAACAAGCGCGTCGAGCAGCAACTGTCCGCCGCACGCGACGACGCCACCCGGCGGCTCGCCGACGCCGAGCATCTCGCGCAGCAGATGATCGAGGAGGCCAAGGGCCGCGCGAGCGAAGAGGGCGCCAAGATCATCGCCGCCGCGCGTGCCGAGGCCGAGCAGGAGGCGTTCAAGGCGCGCGAGTCGCTGCGCGAACAGGTCGCCGGCCTCGCCGTCAAGGGCGCCGAGGCGATCCTGCGGCGCGAAGTCAACGCCGGCGTGCATGCCGAGTTGCTCGGTCGGCTGAAGGCGGAGCTTTGAACATGGCCGCCCGCGCGCGCAACCATCGCCGTGCCGCGCCGCGGCAGGAGGCCTGACGATGGCCGAGTTGGCAACCATTGCCCGGCCCTATGCCGAGGCGCTGTTCAAGGCAGTCGGCGCGAATGAGGCGCCGGCGCTGTCGCAGCAGATGAACGCGCTTGCGCTCGTCGCTGAGGACGACCGGCTGCGCGAGTTCGCGGACAACCCGAAGACGCAGGGCCAGCAGGTCTTCGACGTCATCAGCGCCGCGGTCGGTGGCGCGCTCGACGCGAAGATCGGCAATCTGCTGCACGCGGTCATCGACAACGGCCGCCTGGCCGCGCTTCCCGAGATGGCGGCGCAGTTCCAGGCGCTCGTCAACGCCCGCAGCGGGGTGTCGGACGCGACGATAGAAAGCGCGTTCGCAATCGACGCCGGGCAGCTCGCGCAGGTCGTCGCGACGCTCGAGAAGCGCTTCGGCCGCAAGCTCAACGCCAAGGTGGTCGTCGATCCCGAGCTGATCGGCGGCATCCGTGCGATCGTCGGCGACGAAGTGCTCGACACCTCGGTCAGGGCCCGTCTGGAACAAATGAAAGTCGCGTTAACCGCCTGAGGGGTCGCCACCGGCGCCCCGGGCGTGACCCGGAGAACACCATGCAACTCAATCCCGCAGAAATTTCCGAACTCATCAAGAGCCGCATCGAGGGCCTTGGCGGCCAGAGCGACATCAAGAACCAGGGCACCGTCGTCTCCGTCACCGACGGCATCGTGCGCGTGCACGGCCTGTCGGACGCGATGGCTGGCGAAATGCTCGAGTTCCCGGCGACCGCCGATGGCCAGCAAACCTTCGGCCTCGCGCTCAACCTCGAGCGCGACTCGGTCGGCGCCGTGATCCTGGGCGAGTACGAGCACATCTCGGAAGGCGACACCGTCAAGTGCACCGGGCGCATTCTGGAAGTGCCGGTCGGCCCGGAGCTGATCGGCCGCGTCGTCAACGCGCTCGGCCAGCCGATCGACGGCAAGGGCCCGATCAACGCCAAGATGACGGACGTGATCGAGAAGGTCGCGCCGGGCGTGATCGCGCGCCAGTCGGTGAGCCAGCCGGTGCAGACCGGCCTGAAGTCGATCGACTCGATGGTGCCGATCGGCC
>CAZVNC010000083.1:1209-8370 GCA_964628305.1 uncultured Ideonella sp. | reverse complement strand
CGCCGAGCCCAGCACCTCGCACTCGTGGCCAAAGTCGCGGCGAAACGCGTCGAGCGCGGCGTGCCAGACCGACGCGCGCATCACGAACTTGCCGCTGTTCCAGAAGAAGCGGCCTTGCGCCAGATAGCCCTGCGCCGTCGCCAGGTCGGGCTTTTCGACGAAGCGCTGCACGGCGTACGGCGCGGCACCGGAAGCGTCGGCCTCGATGTAGCCGAAGCCCGTCTCCGGGCGCTCGGGGCGGATGCCGAGGATCACGATGCCGCCTGCCGCCGCGCTTCGAGCTGCGGCCTGCAAGGCCTGCGTGAAAGCGGCGTCGTCGGTGACGGTCTGGTCTGCGGGCGTGACGACGAGCACCGGATCGGCGCCCGACTCGGTCGCGAGCAGCGCGGCGAGCGTGACCGCGGGCGCGGTGTTGCGGCCGACTGGCTCCAGCAGCACGTTGCAGTTCTGGTGCGAGACTTCCCGCAATTGGTCGAGCACGAGGAAGCGATGTTCCTCGTTGCCGACGACGCAGGGTGGTGCGACCGCGATGTCTTCGGCGCCGAGCGCGCAAAGGCGCGAGACGGCCTGCTGGAACAGGCTGCGGTTGCCCTGCAGGACGAGAAACTGCTTCGGATGCTGGGCGCGCGACAGCGGCCACAGCCGGGTGCCGCTGCCGCCCGCCATGACGACGGGCTGGACGGCGATGGGTGAGCTTGCTTTCGTCATGGGGCGGGTTCGGTGGCGTGCATCGATGCCTGGTCGGCGAGGTAGTCCCGGTACGCGATGCGCAGGCCGTCGGCGAGGGGCGTCGTCGCCTTCCAGCCGGCGCGTGCGAGCAGGCTCACGTCGAGCAGCTTGCGCGGCGTGCCGTCGGGCTTGGAGGGATCGAACACGATCTCGCCTTCGAAGCCAGTGACTTGCTTGACGAGCAGCGCCAGCTCGCCGATCGTCAGATCGGTGCCGACGCCGACGTTGACGAGCGGCGGCTCGAAGCGGCCGCTCGCCGACTCGTCGCTGCCGAGCAGGGCATCGAATTGCGCGTAGGGCAGGTTCATCAGGAAGACGCAGGCGGCGGCCATGTCGTCGCTGAACATGAACTCGCGCCGCACAGTGCCCGTGCCCCAGACGACGACCTTGTCGGCGCCGCTCGTCCTGGCGGCGTGAAACCTGCGCAGCAGTCCGGGGATGACGTGGCTGTTCTGGGCGTGATAGTTGTCGCCGGGGCCATACAGATTGGTCGGCATCGCGGCCAGAAAGCGCGTGCCGTACTGGCGGTTGTAGCTCCAGCACATCTCGATGCCGGCGATCTTCGCGAGCGCGTAGGGCCGGTTCGTCGGCTCGAGCGGGCCGGTGAGCAGCGACGCCTCGCGCAGCGGCTGCGGCGCGAGCTTCGGGTAGATGCAGCTCGAGCCGAGGAACAGCAGCCGCTTCACGCCGCACTGCCACGCGGTGTGGATGACGTTGGTCTGGATGGCGAGGTTGTCGCGAATGAACTCGGCCGGATAGGTGTTGTTGGCGGTGATGCCGCCGACCTTTGCCGCGGCCAGGAAGACGTACTCGGGCCGCTCGGCGTCGAAGAAGTCGCGCACCGCGCGCTCATCGGTCAGCTCGAGTTCGGCGTGCGTGCGCAGCAGCAGGTTTGCGTGGCCCCTGCTTTGCAGATTGCGCACGATCGCCGAGCCGGCGAGGCCGCGATGCCCGGCGACGTAGATGCGAGCGTCCTGCTTCATCGCCCGCGTCACTCGTTGTAGTCGTAGGCCTTGAAGCCGGCCTGCTTGACCAGGCTGTCGCGGCGCGCGGCGGCGTAGTCGGCCTCGACCATCTCGCGCACCAGTTCGGCGAAGCTCGTGGCCGGCGTCCAGCCGAGCCGGGCCTTGGCCTTGCTCGCATCGCCCTGCAGTGTCTCGACCTCGGTCGGCCGGAAGTAGCGCGGGTCGACGCGCACGATGACGGCGCCGACCTGGCAGTTGGCCTTGATCTCGCCGCCGACCGGATCGATGCGGGCGACGGTGCCGATCTCGCTCTTGCCGTCGCCGCTGAAGGCGATCGTGATGCCGAGTTCGCGCGCCGCGCACTCGACGAACCGGCGGACGCTGTTTTGCACGCCGGTCGCGATCACGTAGTCCTCGGGCGCGTCCTGCTGCAGCATCAGCCACTGCACCTCGACGTAGTCGCGCGCATGGCCCCAGTCGCGCAGCGCGCACAGGTTGCCGAGATACAGGCAGTCCTGCAGGCCGAGCGCGATGCGCGAGATCGCGCGCGTGATCTTGCGCGTGACGAAGGTCTCGCCGCGCAGCGGACTTTCGTGGTTGAAGAGGATGCCGTTGCAGGCATAGATGCCGTAGGCCTCGCGGTAGTTCACCGTGATCCAGTAGCCGTAGATCTTGGCGACCGCGTACGGGCTGCGCGGGTAGAACGGCGTCTTCTCGTTCTGCGGCGTCTCCTGCACCTGTCCGTACAGCTCGCTGGTCGAGGCCTGGTAAAAGCGCGTCTTCTTCTCGAGGCCGAGGATGCGGATCGCCTCCAGCAGTCGCAGCGTGCCGACGGCGTCGGCGTTCGCGGTGTACTCGGGCGTCTCGAAGCTGACCGCGACGTGGCTCATCGCGGCAAGGTTGTAGATCTCGTCGGGCTGGACCTGCTGGATGATGCGGATCAGGTTCGTGCTGTCGGTCAGGTCGCCGTAGTGCAGCGTGAAGCGCTGATGATCGACGTGCGGGTCCTGGTAGAGGTGGTCGATGCGGTCGGTGTTGAAGAGGCTCGCGCGGCGCTTGATGCCGTGCACTTCGTATCCCTTGTCGAGCAGCAGTTCGGACAGGTAGGCGCCGTCCTGGCCGGTGACGCCGGTGATCAGCGCGACCTTGTGTTTGGCGGTCGTCACGACAGGACTTCCTTCATCGGTTGCGCAGGCGCAAAGCCCTGCGGATTCATGCTCTGCCAGCGCCAGCTGTCTTCGCACATCGAGTCGAGGTTGCGAAGCGCTTGCCAGCCGAGCATGGCGCGGGCGAGTGCCGGGTCGGCGTAAACGGCGCCCGCGTCGCCGGGACGCCGCGGCACGAAGCGGTAGGGCACGCGGCGCCCGCTTGCGCGCTCGAAGGCGCGCACGAGCTCGAGCACGCTGTAGCCGCGGCCGGTGCCGAGGTTGACGGTGAACGAGCCGTCGTTCGACAGCAGCCGGCGAAGCGCGGCGACATGGCCTTCGGCGAGGTCGGTGACGTGGATGTAGTCGCGCACGCCGGTGCCGTCGGGGGTGTCGTAATCGTTGCCGAACACCTGCAGCCACTCCCGCCGCCCGACCGCGACCTGCGCAACGAAGGGCATCAGGTTGTTCGGCGTGCCGCGCGGGTCTTCTCCGATCAGGCCGCTCTCGTGGGCGCCGACCGGGTTGAAGTAGCGCAGACAGGCGGTCTGCCACTGTGCGTCGGCGCTGCCGATGTCGCGCAGCAGCGACTCGCCGATCAGCTTGGTCGCGCCATAGGGGTTGCTCGCGCTGAGCGGCGCGTCTTCGCGGATCGGAAGCTCTTGCGGCGTGCCGTAGACGGTCGCGCTGGAGCTGAACACCATGCGTTTGCAGCCGTGTTCCTGCATCGCGGCGCAGACCGTGGTCAGCGCGCCGACGTTGTTCGTGTAGTAGGCGAGCGGTTTGGCGACCGATTCGCCGACCGCCTTGAAGGCGGCGAAGTGGACGACGGCATCAATCCGGCGGCCCGCGAAGATCCGCTGCATCGCCGCGGCGTCGCAAGCGTCGGCGCGGACGAAGTCGGGCGCCCGCCCGGTCAATCGGTGCAGTCGCTCGAGCACGACAGGCGAGCTGTTCGAGAAATCATCCACCCCGACAACCCGAAAGCCCGCGCCCTCGAGCGCAAGCCAGGTGTGCGATGCGATGTAGCCGGTCGCGCCGGTCAGCAGGATCGTTGCGGTGGACAAGTTGCGACCTCTATGCTCACCGACTGCCTGCGACCAGCCCGTGCTTCGAGCAGCGGTGCACCTTCATTGGAGTACCAACTGCCCTGAGCAACTGAAGGTCGCCGTGCT
The DNA here is from genome assembly GCA_964628305.1 of uncultured Ideonella sp. Lineage (GTDB taxonomy): Bacteria > Pseudomonadota > Gammaproteobacteria > Burkholderiales > Burkholderiaceae_C > CAIKUF01. Next base: position 4,356 of record CAZVNC010000083.1, on the reverse strand, counting down.
GTATGGATAAGACATGCCCCAGCGCAGCGCGTTGTCCGAGACCGAGCGATCGGCGTAGCCCACATTGCACGCCAGCAGGCTGTTGCGGGTCGGTGCGTAGCTCACCCCCAGACTGCCGGTCGCGATCAGGTCCGAGCCTTGCTGCGTGCTCGAGAAGATCGTCTGCTCGAGATAGTCCTTGGTGAGGCTCAAGTTCCAGGTGAAGTTCGTCTTGCCGGTCGCGAGATAGGTGCCGTACCACCGAATGGTGCGGGCGAAGCGGCTGGTGTCGACGCGCACCGGCTCGCCGATGAAAGCGTAGAAGGTGGAAGAGTCGCCAGGTGCTCCGATGACGGTCAGGCCCGAGAAGATCTTGCCGGTCGGGCGCCAAGTCCAGGTCAGCGAGCCATTGAATCCGTTGAAGTCGCGCCCGTTATTGATGTCGTAGTTGATGTCGCTATACGACAAGCGCGCGTCCACCGTGCTCAAGCCGCTGGGTACCCACTTGATCGTGAAATCGAAATTCTTGCCATCACCGGTGTCGCCGAGTTCGGTACTCGGGAACGGATGCGGGTAGAAGGGATAGTCGGTGCGGTTGAAGCGAAAGGCGGCGCCGTAGGTCCAGATGCCATGGCTGCCGTAGGACAGCCCGATGCTGGCGGTGTTCTGGTTGTACTCCTCGTAGGCGTACTGCTCGGCCGAGAAATTCACCCGCCGGTAGGTGTAGCCGAGGTTCAACGCGATGTCGGGGGAGATTCCGTAGCGTCCGGTCAACTCGGCCTGGCTCAGATTCTGGATGTTCTTCTCCTGCGCATTGGGCCGGCCGCCACCGATGTCGTAATACACGAGACTCTGGTTCGCCGTCAGCCGCGCAGTGCCGGAAAGGCGGTTGATCGTCTCCCAGTCCCACCCGACGTTCACTCCGTAGCTGTTGCTGTTCAGGTTCCGGGCTTCCTCGTTGAAGAAGTAGTTGTAGCCGAAGTTGCCCGACCCGTAGAAGCGCTGGCGCCCGACAGGTTGATCGAAGCCGCCGACGATGCTGGTCGTCGAATACCAGCTGGAGAGTTCGTTGCTTTGTGTCGAGTACAGATTGGAGTTGTAGCTGAACGCCTGATTGGCGCCGATGTAATAGGGGCTCGTCTGGGCCGAAGCGGCAGCGCTGAAGGCGAGGCCGAGGCACAAGCCCAGGGTGCGGGCGGTTCGATGCTGCATGCGAGAAGTCTCCGCGGGATTGGGTTGGGCGTGCCTCAGGCCAGGGTCAGTAGGCGTGCCGGTCGAACAGAACGAGGCGAATGGTACGCACAATGATCTGCAGGTCCAGTGCGAGTGACCAGTTGCGCAGGTATTCGAGGTCGTATTCGACGCGCGCCTTCATCTTGTCGAGGGTGTCGGTCTCGCCGCGGTGGCCGTTGACCTGGGCCCAGCCGGTGATGCCGGGCTTGACCTTGTGACGCACCATGTAGGCCTTGATGATTTCGCGGTACTGCTCGTTGTGCGCAACCGCGTGCGGGCGCGGGCCGACGATGCTCATCTGGCCCTGCAGCACATTGATGAACTGCGGCAGTTCGTCGAGCGAGGTGCGCCGGATGAAGGCGCCGAAGCGCGTGATGCGCGGATCGTCCCTCGTCGCCTGGACGATGACCGGGCCGTTGTCCTGCGTCGTCATCGAGCGGAACTTGTAGACGGTGATCTCCTCGCCATCGAGACCGTTGCGGCGCTGCTTGAAGATCACCGGCCCGGGCGAACTGAGCTTGACGCCGATCGCGATCGCGAGCATCAGTGGCGAGATCAGCACCAGGATGATGGACGCGAGCACGACGTCGCTGACGCGCTTGACGAGCTCGTTGGCGCCGGTGAAAGGCGTCTCGCAGATGCCGACGATCGGTACCCCGTTCATGTCCTGCAGACGGCCCTGGATGATGCTGATGCCGAACACGTCGGGGACGAAGTAGAGCGAAGCAGTCGTTCCCTGCATCTGCTCGAGCAGTTCGACGATGCGCGGCTGCGAGCCTAGCGGCAGCGTGATGAAGACCTCGCGGATACTGTTTGCGCGGATGTAGTTGGCGACCTCGGCGAGCCCGCCGAGGCGCTTGTCCGTGGCCTCGACATCCACCCGGCCGTCGGAGCGATCGTCGAAGTAGCCGGCGAAATCGATTCCGCTTTCGGCTTCGCCGATCGCCTTGGCGACCTTCACGCCGAGCGGGCCGGCGCCGACGATGATCGCGGTACGGCGATTCTCCGGCTTTGCCGCGGCCGTCCGCACGATCCTGCCCCCGGCCCAGACGACCGCCCATTGCAGGAACGGTGTAACGACCGCCCAGGCGAGCAGGACGTGCACGTCGAAAAACTGCAGACTGAAGGTCGCGTAGCCGCACAGCGCGAGGATCACGAGCAGCGTCACCCAGGAGCCGACAATGTCGACGCCGGCGGCGATCAGGTTCTCGCGAAACCGATTGCGTCCCGGAAAAGTGAGTGCGAAGACGAGCAGGCACAAGGTGAGCGCGGGGCGCTCGATCGGCTCGTCGAACTGCAGGCTGATCGCGATGTAGGCGGCAACGATGATCGTCGGCTCGACAAACGCCGCGACCAGCGACGTGACCGATTGCGGTGCGCTGTAGAACGTTCGGTTGTAGGTGCGCTCTTCAAACATGCAGCATGGAAAGGCAGGGACTCGCGAAGATCATTCTCGTGGCTGTTGTCGATCGTGCCTGGAGCAGCGGCAGTGGATTGAAATGGAAGTTCGGACTGGCAGACTTCTGCGCCGTCGCGCCGCAGGCAGCGATCGAGCGACAGCGGCGCGCGGCCGAGACAGCTTGGATTCTCACCCACAAAGAGCCCCGCAAGAGGCCCCGGGCGGAGGGGGACACTGTGCCCGGTGCCTACAATCCGTAAATGTTTCACGCCCTCGCTTCGTCGTTCGGCAGTGCGTTGGCGCAGCGTCTGACCTTGCTCGTCAATCACGTTCTGGCCGCCGAAGAGGTGGCGACGCGCAGGCTGCGTGTCCACGGCGGGCGGAGCCTGCGCTTGCAGCTCGATGGCTGGCCCGCGCTGCTGCCGCCGCTGCCGGAGTTGGCGTTTCGAGTCACGCCCGCCGGGCTGCTCGAGTGGTGGGGGGGCCGCGCGCCCCCCCCCGAGGGCCGGGAACAGACGCGCGACCCCCCCCCACCC
>CAZVNC010000083.1:0-1199 GCA_964628305.1 uncultured Ideonella sp. | reverse complement strand
CGCCCGCCGGGCTGCTCGAGTGGTGCGGCGCCGACGCGCCGCACGATGTGGACCTGCAACTGCGGCTCGACGCCGCGAATCCGGCGTTGTTGCTCGCGCGGCTCGCCAGCGGCGAGCAACCCAGGGTGGACGTGCAGGGTGACGCGCAGTTCGCGGCCGATCTGAGCTGGCTGATGGACAACCTGCGCTGGGACGTGCAGGACGACCTCGAGCGGCTCGTAGGCCCAGCGCCGGCGCACGAGATCGCCCGCATCGGGCGTTTGCTCGCCAGTGGGTTGCGCCAGGCTCTGCGTACGCTGTCGGGCCTTGCCGCGCGGACACCGCGCACCGAGCCGCCGGGCGAGCCCGCCGCCGGCCCGCGATGAGGCACTTCGCCCGCCTCGTCCTCATCGTCTTCACCGTCCTGCGCTATGGCATGGACGAGCTCGCGCTGTCGGGCTTTCGCCAGCGCTGGGTGCGCGCTCTGGTGCGGGTGATCACGATCGGGCGTCGCCTCGACGCGCCGCGCGGCGAGCGCATGCGATTGACGCTCGAGCGGCTCGGGCCGATCTTCGTCAAGTTCGGCCAGGTGCTCTCGACCCGGCGCGACCTGCTGCCGACCGACGTCGCCGACGAGCTGGCAAAGCTCCAGGATCGCGTGCCGCCGTTTCCGGCGGCGCAGGCGCGCCGCCTCGTCGAGCAGGCCTTCGGGCAGTCGATCGAGACGCTGTTCTCCGAGTTCGAGGCCGAGCCGGTCGCGAGCGCATCGATCGCGCAGGTGCACTTTGCTGTGCTGAAGGACGGGCGCCAGGTCGCCGTCAAGGTGCTGCGTCCGGGCATGCTCGATGTGATCGAAGACGACCTCTCGCTGCTGCGCACGCTCGCACGCTGGGTCGAGCGCGTCAGCGTCGACGGCAAGCGTCTGAGGCCGCGCGAGGTCGTTGCCGAGTTCGACAACTACCTGCACGACGAGCTCGATCTCGTGCGCGAGGCGGCCAACGCGGCGCAACTGCGCCGCAACATGCAGGGCCTGAACCTGATCCTGGTGCCCGAGATGGTGTGGGAGCTGTGCACCAGCGGCGTGATCGTGATGGAGCGCATGTACGGCGTGCCGATCAGCCAGCGCGCCAGGCTGCGCGAGGCGGGCGTCGACATTCCGAAGCTCGCGCGCGACGGCGTGACGATCTTCTTCACGCAGGTGTTCCGCGACGGCTTCTTCC
>CAZVNC010000082.1:1603-8387 GCA_964628305.1 uncultured Ideonella sp. | reverse complement strand
TGACGCAGGTGATGCTCAACCTGCTGACGAACGCCGCCAAGTTCCTGCCTGCGGTCGGCGGGCGCGTCGAGGTGCGGCTCGTAGCCGACGCCGTCGGCGCGACGGTCGAGGTGCGGGACAACGGGCCGGGCGTGCCGCCCGAGCTGCAGGCCGAGGTGTTCGAAAAATTCCGCCAGGGGACGGACGAAACCAGCCGCACCAAGGGCACCGGCCTCGGGCTCACGATCAGCCGGCGCATCGTCGAGCACTTCGGCGGCCGGATCTGGCTGCAGCAGGAACCGGGGCAGGGCGCGTGCTTTTGTTTTTGGCTACCCTGGAACGCGACACCGGACGACAAGGAGGCGGACGCAGATGCACAAGATACTGATCGCCGATGACGAGCCCAACATCCTGATCTCGCTAGAGTATCTGATGAAGCGCGAGGGCTACGAGGTCGTCGTCGCGCGCGACGGCGACGAGGCGCTGTCCGCGATCCGCCGCGAGCGCCCGGCGCTCGTGCTGCTCGACGTGATGATGCCCGGCAAGACCGGCTTCGAGGTCTGCGACCTGGTGCGCGCCGACGCTACGCTCGCCGCGACGAAGATCGTGCTGCTGACCGCGAAGGGCCGCGACACCGACATCGCCAAGGGCCTGGCGATCGGTGCGACCGACTACATCACGAAGCCGTTCTCGACCCGCGACCTTGCGCAGCGCGTGCGCGAGCTGCTGGAGGGGGCATCGCAGTGAGGGGTGCAGCAAGATGAGGAGCGGCGAGGCGCGCGAGTGGATCGCGGCGCTCGTTCCTGGCGTCGTGCTCGCGCTGCTGATGGCTGCCGCGGGCTTGGCCTTCGCGGCGACGCTCGATGCGACCGAGCGCGCGGCGTTTGGCGCGATGCTCGGGCCGCGCGTTGCGATCGTTCTGTTCGGCTGGCTGGCGCTTTCGGTGCTGTTCGGCGCGCTTGCGCGCAGGGCTTACATGCGCTGGGTCGTCGCGCCATCCAGGCTCGTCGAGCACGTGCGCACGCTGCTTGCGGCCGACGCCGGGCGCGAGATCGACGCTGAGGGCAGCGCCGAGAACCGCGCCCTCGGCGCTGCGTTCAACGCGCTCGTGCGCCAGCGCAACGACTTGCGCGCCGACATCGACCGCAAGATCGCGGCGGCCAGCCGCGACATCGAGCAGGAGCGCAGCCGGCTCGCGGCGCTGATGTCGGAGCTGACGCAAAGCGTCGTCGTCTGCAACCTCGACGGCCGCGTGCTGCTCTACAACAACCGCGCGCGGCTGCAGTTTCGCGCCCTGTCGGCGCAGCCGGCGCTCGCCGACGGCGCCGAGCTGATCGGCATCGGCCGCTCGATCTACGCCGTGCTCGACCGCGCCCTCGTCGCCCATGCGCTCGAGAGCGTGCAGCAGCGGCTCGCCCGCGGCGTCGCCAATCCGTCGGCGCAGTTCGTCACCAGCACGCGCGGCGGGCAGTTGCTTCGGGTGCAGATGGCGCCGGTGCGCGCGATCGCGTCGGACGACAAGGGCGGCGCCGCGCTCAGTGGCTTCGTGCTGATGCTCGACAATATCACGCGCGACTTCGCCGACGAGTCGGCGCGCGACCAGTTGCTCAACAACCTGACCGAGGGCAGCCGCGCGTCGCTCGGCAATCTGCAGGCGGCGGTCGAGATGCTCGACTACGAGGATGTCGACGCGGCGGCGCGCGAGCGCTTCCACGCCGTCATCCGCGACGAGGTGCACGCGATGAGCGAGCGCATCCGCACGCTTGCGAGCCACACCGCGCAGGTGCAGAAGGCGCGCTGGCCGCTGGAGGACATGCAGGGCGCCGACTTCGCCGCCGCCGCGGTGCGCCGCATCGAAACCCTCTACGCCTGCCGCGCGAGCGCAAGCGAAGTCGACGCTGCGCTCTGGCTGAAGGTCGACAGCTACTCGCTGCTGCTGGCCATCGCCTACCTCGCCGGCCGCTTGGTCGACGAGTACGGCATCAAGACGGTGCGGCTGCGGCTGGCGGGCGCCGGCGCGCGCGCCCAGCTTGACCTCGTCTGGGCCGGGCAGGCGATGAGCACCGAGACGGTGACGAACTGGGAGACCGACGCCATCAAGGTCGGCGCCGAGACGAGCGCGCTGACGGTGCGCGATGTCGTCGAGCGCCACGCCGGCGCGTTCTGGTTCGAGCGCGAGCGGGTGCGTCACGAAGCGTTCTTCCGCTTCCTGCTGCCGCTCGCGACCGAGCACGAACAACTCGCGGCCGAGCAACTGCTGCACGGCGAAAGCCGGCCCGAGGTCTACGACTTCGACCTCTTCAAGGTCTCGCCGCAGGCCGCCGAATTCGGTGAGCGGCGGCTGGTCGAACTTGCCTACACCGTGTTCGACACCGAGACGACCGGCCTGGCGCCGTCGCAGGGCGACAAGATCATCCAGGTCGGTGCAACCCGCATCGTCGCCGGCAAGCTGCGCCGCGAGGAGTCGTTCGAGCAGCTCGTCGATCCGCGCCGCACGCTGCCCGAGGCCGGCATCGCGATCCACGGCATCACGCCCGACATGCTCGCCGGCCGGCCGACGATCGAAGCCGTGCTGCCCGCGTTTCACGCCTTCGCGCAGGACACGGTGCTCGTCGCCCACAACGCGGCGTTCGACATGCGCTTCCTGCAACTCGAGGAGGAGGCGACCGGCGTCGTCTTCGACCAGCCGGTGCTCGACACCTTGCTGCTGTCGGCCGTCGTGCATCCGAACCAGCCGTCGCACAGCCTCGAGGAGATCGCCGCGCGCTTCGACGTCACCGTGCTTGGCCGCCACACCGCGCTCGGCGACGCGATCGTGACGGCCGAAGTGTTCCTGAAGATGATCCCGCTGCTCGCCGAGCGCGGCATCCACACCCTGGCCCAGGCGCGCGAAGCGGCGCAGCAGACGTACTTCGCGCGGGTGAAGTACTGATCCCGCGGCGGCCGGGGCGGGCGCGGCCCCGGACCGCTGTCAGCGACCGAACGCCGTGTGGCCGGCGCCCCTGGCGCCGAGCGAAACAGCGCGCGAAGTGATCCAATGCTTGCGTTCTGGCGGCCGCATCGCGTGCGGCCGCGCGACCGGGAGAGCGCCTTGGCACCCACTTCGCCTTCGTCGGTTCTGCAACTCGATCCGCCCGGCCCCGGGCCCTGGACGCAGGACGGCGTGCACTTCCCGCGCCCGATGACGCGCTACTTCCAGGAAGTGCATCCGGCCGCGTTCCGTGCCGGCACGCGGGCCTTCGCGCAGTTCTACGGCATGCTGATCGACGGCCTGCAGATGGCCTACGTGCAGGGCTTCGGCTACCACCAGGTGGTGCCTGCGGCCGAGGCCGAGCTGCCGGCGCGCATCGCGCGCGCCGAACAGGTCTATGCCGGCAAGCTGTGGCGCGAGCAGCTGCGCGAATGGGACGAGACGTGCAAGCCGGCGTCGATCGCGCGCCACCGCGCGCTGCAGCAGGTCGATCCGGCCGCGCTGTCCGACGCCGGGCTCGCGGACTGCCTGCGCGAGTGCCGGGATCACCATGGCGCGATGCAGGCGCAGCACATGCGCTTCACCGCCGCAGCGATGCTGCCCACCGGCGACTTCCTGGCCCAGGTCGGCGACTGGACCGGTCTGCCGCCGTCGGAGTTGCTGGGCCTGCTGCGCGGCGCGGCCGAGGTATCGGCCGGCGGCTCCGGCGAGCTGTCGCGGCTGAAGACGGCCTTCGCCGCCGACGCCGGCGCACGCGAACTGCTCGCCTCGGGCGACGAGCCGGCCCGCCTGCTCGAGCGCCTGCGCACGCTGCCGGGCGCCAGCGGCGCGGCGCTGAACGACTTCCTGGGCTTGGTCGGCAACCGCCTGGTCGACGGCTTCGACATCGCCGAGCCGACCGCGCTGGAGATGCCCGACGCGCTGCTGCGCACGCTGCGCGTGACGCTGGCCGGCGAGCACTCGGCGGCCTCGGAGGTGGAGGCACGCAGCGCCGCGGTGCGCGCGCAGGTGCCCGCCGCCCATCAGGCGTCGTTCGACGAGCTGCTGGCCGAAGCCCGGCTGACCTACCGGCTGCGCGACGAACGCGGCGTCTACAGCGACATCTGGGCCAGCGGGCTGATGCGCCGCGCTGCGCTGGCCGCCGGCCGGCGGGTGGCCGGCCGCGGCCGCATCGAGCGTGCGCAGCACCTGCTCGAGGCGGGGCTGGACGAGATGGTCGCGCTCGTGCTGAATTCTGGCGGGCCCTCGGCCGAGGAACTGGCGCAGCGCGCCGCATTCCGCACCACGCACAGCGCGAAGGACGTGCCGCCCACGCTCGGCCCGCCCGCGCCGCCCCCGCCGGACCTGTCGGCGCTGCCGCCGGCCGCCGGCCGGTTGATGCGCGCGACCGCCATCGCGCTCGGCCATGTGTTCGGCAGCTCCGAAGCGCAGCATGAGGACGCGGTGCTGTACGGCCTGGCGGCAAGCAAGGGGGTGATCGAAGGGCCGGCGCGGTGCGTGTCGGGGCCGTCGCAGTTCGACCGCATCCAGCGCGGCGACGTGCTGGTCACCGAGTCCACCAGCGAGGCCTTCAACATCCTGCTGCCGCTGCTCGCCGCCATCGTTACCGACAACGGCGGCCTGCTGTCGCACGCGGCGATCGTCGCCCGCGAGTACGGCATCCCCGGTGTCGTCGGTACGCGCGAAGCGACCCAGCGGATCGCCGACGGCATGCGCGTGCGCGTCGACGGCGACGCCGGCGAGGTGACGGTGCTCGGGTGAAGCTCGTCTCGCCCTTTGTCAAGGCGCACGAGACCGCCTTGTTCGGCTCCAAGGCGGTGGGCCTGGGCGAGGCCGCCCGCCATGGCCTCGCCGTGCCGCCCGGCGTGGCGTTGTCGGGCGACCTGGTCGAGGCGGTCGCCTCGCGCGACGCCAAGGCGATCGAGAAGCTCGCCGCCGGGATCGCCGGGCTGGCGCCGCCCTTTGCGGTGCGCTCGTCGGCGGTGGACGAGGACGGTGCGGCGGCCAGCTTTGCCGGCCAGCACCTGACGGTGCTGAACGTGCATGCCGCCGCCGACGTGCCCGATGCGGTGCGCGAGGTCTGGTGGTCGGCCAACTCCGACGCCGCGATCACCTACCGCCAGCGCGTGGGGCTTTTCACGCGGCCGAGTGTGGGCGTCGTGGTGCAGACGCTGCTCGACCCCGAGGTCGCCGGCGTGATGTTCACCGAGCATCCGGTCACCGGCGCCGACGAGCGGCTGATCGAGGCCAACTGGGGGCTCGGCGAGACGGTGGTGGCGGGCCTGGTGGTGCCCGACCACTTCCGCCTGGACCGATCCGGCCAGGTGCTCGAACGCAAGCCCGGGCACAAGCGCATCGCGATCCGCGCGCTGCCGAATGGCGGCACCTACGAGCAAGCGGTCGCGCCCGCGCTGGTGCGCCAGTTGTGCCTGGACGACGCCCAACTCGGAGCGCTCGGCGCGCTCGCCCTGCAATGCGAGCAGGTCTGGGGCCCGCGCCGCGACATCGAATGGGCGATCCAGGGCGGCACGCTCTACCTGCTGCAATGCCGCACGGTCACGACCAGTGCCTCGCGCAGCGTCATGCCGCCGCCGCCGCGCGACACGCTGGGCGCGCTGCAGCGCGTGCGCTTCTTCGCCGACCTCGACCGCCGGCAGTCCGAGCAGGTCGCCCGGCTGCTGAAGGAGCGGCGCTTCGCGCAGGGCGAGACGGTGATCCACGAGGGCTCGGGCGCGGCGGTGTTCTTCATCATCGACCGCGGCGAGGCGGCGGTGTCCAGCCACGGCGTGACGCTCAACACGCTGGGCCCGGGCGACCACTTCGGCGACATTGCGCTGATCGACGGCGGCCCGCGCTCGGCGACGGTGGTCGCGACCACCGAGCTGGTCTGCTACGGCCTCACCTACTGGGAGTTCCGCCCGCTCGTCGAACGCAGCGGCGCGATCGCCTGGAAGCTGTTGCAGGCACTGGCCCGGCGGCTGCGTGCGGCTGAGCAGGGCGCGCGCCCGGCGACGCCACCGGCGCCCGGCTGAGCGCGGGCATTCCGGCGCTGCGCGTCAGGTCGCTGCGGCGGCTGGCGCGCCGACCTCGAGGCATCCGACGGCGCCTCGGCCCGGCCGGTGCCGAAGCGGCGTGTCCAGGGGGTACTCGAAGCGCCGGTGAACGACGCCGCATCATCCCTTCACCGGCTCAGTGCGCCGCAACCCCCAGCCAGCGTTCGAGAATCGCCGGCTCGGCGATCAGTTCGGCGCTCGCGCCGCGGTGCACGACCCGGCCGCGCTCGAGGACGATCGCCTGTTGCGTGATCGGCAGGATCTGGTGCGCATGCTGCTCGACCAGGATCACCGCGACGCTCGCCTCGCGCACCATGCCGGCGATCACCTCGAGCAGCTCCTGCGCGATCAATGGCGCCAGACCCTCGAGCGGTTCGTCGAGCAGCAGCAGCTTGGGGTTGAGCATCAGCGCCCGGCCCATCGCGAGCATCTGCTGCTCGCCGCCGGAAAGGTGGTTGCCCATGTTGCCGCGGCGTTGTGCGAGCCGAGGGAAGGCGGCATACACGCGCTCGAGGTTCCACGGCCCGCGGCGTGCGACGACGGTGAGGTTCTCCTCGACCGTCAGCGACGCGAAGATGTCGCGTTCCTGCGGCACCCAGCCCAGCCCGGCGCGCGCGCGCAGGTGGCTGGGAACTGAGGCCAGGTCGCGGCCATCGAAACCGATGCGTCCGGCGCTTTGACGCGTCAGCCCCATCAGCGTCGCGAGCAACGTCGTCTTGCCCATGCCGTTGCGGCCCAGCAGGCCGAGGCTCGCGCCGGCATCGAGCCCGAACGACACCTG
>CAZVNC010000082.1:0-1593 GCA_964628305.1 uncultured Ideonella sp. | reverse complement strand
AGCACGCTCGAATTGCCCCATCCGGCGCTCAGACCTTCGACCTCGAGCAAGCTAGGCATGTGACTTGTCGCCCAGGTAGACCTCGCGCACGCGAGGGTCGGCGGCGATCGCCGTCGGCGTGTCTTCGGTCAGCACCGCGCCGTCCACCAGCACCGTGATCCGGTCGGCGAAGCGGAACACCAGATCCATGTCGTGCTCGATCAGCAGGATCGTCACCTCGCGCGGCAGCGCGGCGATCGTCTCGAACAGTTCGCGACTGTCCCTGCTGGGCACGCCCGCGGCCGGCTCGTCGAGCAGCAGCACGCTCGGGCGCGCGGCCAGCGCGAGCGCGATCTCGATCAGGCGCTGCCGGCCGTAGGCCAGGTCGCTGGTGACGCGGTGGGCGACGTCGAGCAGGCGCAGGGTGTCGAGCAGTTTCGCTGCCGCATCGACGACCTCGGCGTAGGCGCCCACCGGTCGCCAGAAGCGCGCTCCCAGCCCGAGCTGCTCGCACACCGCGAGCGCCACCGATTCGAGCACCGTCATCTCGGCGAACAGGCGGTTGATCTGGAACGTGCGCGCCAGCCCGCGCTTGACTCGCTGGTGCTGTGGGAAGTGGGTGACGTCCTCGCCGAGCAGCAGCACCGTCCCGGCGGTCGGGGCGAGGAAACCGCTGAGCAAGTTGATCAGTGTCGTCTTGCCGGCGCCGTTCGGACCGATCAGCGCGTGACGCGCGCCGGCGGCGATGTCGAGCGACACGTCCTGGGTGGCGACGAAACCGCCGAACTTCTTCTGCAGCCCGCGGGTCTGCAATGCGGATGTCACGTCCGACCCCCTGATGCGCGGCGCGCCAGCGCGCGCAACCCGCCGACGATGCCACCGCGCGCGAACAGCACGACGAAGATCAGCAGCAGCCCGAGCCAGAACTGCCAGTACTGCGGGTTGACATCGGCGAGCAGGTGGCGCCCGACCATGAACACGATGGCACCGAGCATCGCGCCGTACAGACTGCCGGTACCGCCGAGGATCAGGATCAGCAGCAGATCCGCCGAGCGTCCGAAGCCGAGCACGTCGATCGACACGAACTGGGTGGTCTGGGTGAGTAGCCCGCCGGCCACGCCTGCATAGGCGGCGCCGAGCGTGTACACGGCCACCAGCCGGGCATTGACCGGCGTGCCCAGCGCGGGCATGCGGCTCGCGTTCTGGCGGATGCCGCGCAGCGCCAGCCCGAACGGCGAATGCACGAGCCGGCGCGCGATCCAGAACAGCACGAACAGCACCGCGACGCTGTAGATGTACGCGGTGCGGCCGTAGAGGTCGAAGTCGAAGCGGCCGAGCAACGGCGTGACTTCGACGCCTTGCAGCCCATCGACCCCGCCGGTCAGGCCGGTGGCCTTGTTCGCCACTTCGAACAGCATCAGCGCGACGCCGAGCGTGACCATCAGCCGCGTCATGTCGGCGCCACGCAATACCAGAAAACTGGTCACGAAACCCAGCACCGCGGCCAGCAGCGCCGCCGCCGCCAGCCCCAGCAGCGGGTCGCCCCAGCCGGCCTTGGCGAGCAGCCCGGCGGCGTAGGCGCCCAGGCCGAAGAACGCCGCGTGGCCCAGCGAG
>CAZVNC010000081.1:537-8446 GCA_964628305.1 uncultured Ideonella sp. | reverse complement strand
GGCTTCTTCATGGACCGGGACACGCTCGCGCAGATGCGCGACCAGCAGCTTGCGTGGACGCCGACCTTCTGTCCCGTGCACTTCCAGTGGGCGCAGTCCGGCGCGGTCGGATGGTCGGCGAACGCGGTCGGGAATCTGCGCCGGATCCTCGACGACCATGCCGCGCACGTGCGCCTGGCGCACGAACGCGGCGTGCCGCTGCTGGTCGGCACCGACGCCGGCAGCATGGGCGTCCGGCACGGGCGGGCCGTGGTCGACGAGATGCAGCGCTTCGTCGAGGCCGGCCTGCCGCTGGACGCGGTGCTCGCCGCGGCCACCGGCGCTCCCCGGCGCCACTTTGGCGGCCTGCCGCGCTCGCTGGCGCCGGGTGCCGCTTTCGAGGCGCTGCTGCTCGACGACACGATGACTGCAGACCTCGCCGCGCTGCGCACGCCGCGCCGCATCTGGACGTCCGCGGCCGCGGACGCTGCGGGTGAAGCCCGATGACGGCGTGCCTCATCAATGAACTCGCGGTGCCGGAGACCCGGCGTCGCCGGCTGCGCGACCCGCCGCCCGCACGCTCGACCCTCATCGGAATGTCGCCCCGCACTCCAGGTTCACGCTCCGTTTGACAAGACTCACTGCGGATTGTCGTGCCCGGCTTTGCTACATTCCTTCGGCTTTGATTTTTGCGCAACTACGACTACCAGGAGACCGAAATGAAGAGACGTAGCCATTGGCTCAACGCTGCCATTGCGTTGTGCACCGCAAGCGTGCTGAGCGCCGCCGCTTACGCCGCCGAACCGTTCAAGATCGGCTTCGTCCTGCCCATGACCGGGCAGCAGGCGTCCACCGGCAAGCAGATCGAGGCTGCGATCAAGCTTTACATGGCGCAGAACGGCGCGACCGTTGCCGGCCGCAAGATCGAGCTCATCATCAAGGACGACGGCGGCGCACCCGACATGACCAAGCGCGTGGCGCAGGAGCTGGTCGTCAACGACAAGGTCGACGTGATCGCCGGCTTCGGCATCACGCCGGCGGCGTTTGCTGCCGCACCGATCGCGACCCAGAGCAAGACGCCGATGGTCGTCACCGCCGCCGCCACCTCGGCGGTCACCGAGCGATCGCCCTACATCGTGCGCACCAGCTTCACGCTGCCGCAAGTCACGGTGCCGATCGCCGACTGGGCGGCGAGAAACGGCATCAAGCGCGCCGTCACCTTCGTCGCCGACTACGGCCCTGGCCTGGACGCCGAGAAGTTCTTCATCAGCCAGTTCACGCTCGACGGCGGCAAGGTGATCGGCGAGATTCGCACACCGCTGAAGAGCCCGGACTTCGCGCCCTTCCTGCAGAAGGTGGCCGATCTCAAGCCCGATGCAGTGTTCGTCTTTCTGCCCTCGGGCCAGGGCGCGGCATTCATGAAGCAGTTCGGCGAGCGCGGGCTCGACAAGTCGGGCATCCGTCTGATCGCCACCGGCGACGTGACGGACGACGACCAGCTCGCCGCGATGGGTGACGTCGCACTCGGCGTCGTCACGTCGCACCACTACTCGGCGGCGCATCCGTCGGCGATGAACAAGAAGTTCGTCGCTGCGTTCGAGGCCGCCAATCACTTCCGGCCCAACTTCATGGCGGTCGCCGGCTACGATGGCATGCACGTCATCTACAACGCCCTCGCCGCGACCAAGGGCAAGGGCGACGGCGATGCGTTGCTGGCGGCGATGAAGGGGCAGATTTTCGAGAGCCCGCGCGGCCCGATCCTGATCGACGCACAGACCCGCGACATCGTCCAGGACGTCTACATCCGGAAGGTCGAGCGCGTCCCGTCGATGGGCAACGAGCTCTTCAACGGCGAGTTCGACGTGCAGAAGTCGGTGAAGGATCCGGGCAAGGCGAAGTAGCCCTGAAGGCGACCGACTCCACACCTCGCGCGCTCACAGACAGGACTTCGCATGCTGACCCTGCTCTTCGACGGCATCGCCTACGGCATGCTGCTGTTCGTGCTTTCGGTCGGCCTGGCCGTGACGCTCGGCTTGATGAACTTCATCAACCTCGCGCACGGCGCCTTCGCGATGGCCGGCGGCTACATCACGGTGATCCTGATGAACAGGCTCGGCGTGCCGTTCCTCGCCTGCCTGCCTTTGGCCTTCCTCGGTTCGGCGCTGCTCGGCGCGCTGCTCGAGCCGACGCTTTATCGGCCGATGTACGCCAAGCCGCACCTCGACCAGGTGCTGTTCTCGATCGGGCTCGTGTTCATGGCAGTCGCGGCAGTCGATTATTTCGTCGGCTCGATGCAGCAGAACATCACGCTGCCGGCGTGGCTGCAGGGCCGGCTGCCGATCGAAGCGGTGGGGATCGGCCGCTACCGGCTCTTCATCATCGTCGTCTGCGCAACGCTGACGCTGGTGCTGCAGTGGGTGCTGTCGCGCACCCGTTTCGGCAGTCGGCTGCGCGCCGCGGTCGACGACCCGCGCACCGCGGGCGGACTCGGTCTCGATGTCAATCGCATCTTCCTGCTCACCTTCGCCGTCGGCTCCGGCCTCGCCGGTCTCGGTGGCGCGCTCGGCGCCGAAGTGCTCGGCCTCGATCCGACCTTCCCGCTCAAGTTCATGATCTATTTCCTGATCGTCTGTTCGGTCGGCGGAACGACAACCATCACCGGCCCGCTGCTCGCGGCGCTGCTGCTCGGCATCTTCGACGTCGCCGGAAAGTACTACGTGCCCAAGCTCGGCGCGTTCTTCGTCTACAGCCTGATGATCGTCATCCTGATGGTGCGTCCCCAGGGCCTGTTCGCGCGCGTCGGCGGTCGCGCATGACGGCCACAGACTCGCTGCGCCGCGATGCACGCTGGCGCTGGTGGGAGCTGGCGTTGTTTGCCGCGCTGCCTTTGGCTTGGTGGCTGCTGCCGGGGCAGTCGCTGCTGCTCAACGAGATCGCCATCACAGCGCTGTTCGCCGTGTCGCTCGACCTGATCCTCGGCTACGCCGGCATCGTCTCGCTGGGCCATGCCGCGTTCTTCGGCCTGGGCGCCTACACGGCGGCGCTGTTCGCGACCGGCGTCATGCCGGAGCCGCTGGCCGGCCTCGGCGTTGCGATCGTCGCCAGCTCGCTGACGGGCCTCGCGAGCAGTGTGCTCATCCTGCGCGGAACCGATCTCACGCGGCTGATGGTGACGCTCGGGGTTGCCTTGCTGCTCTACGAACTTGCCAACAAGCTCGACTGGCTGACCGGCGGCGCCGACGGCATGCAGGTCGCGGTAGCGCCGCTCGCCGGCCGCTTCGAATTCGACCTCGCGGGCCGCACCGCCCTCGCCTATTCGCTCATCGTGTTGGCCGCCGCCCTCTTCATCGCCCGCCGCGTCGTCCACTCGCCGTTCGGTCTGTCGCTGCAGGCCTTGCGCGACAACCGGTTGCGCGCCGCGAGCATCGGGCTGTCGGTGCCGTTGCGGCTGGTCGCGATCTACACCCTGAGCGCGGCGCTGGCCGGCGCCGCGGGCGCGCTGTTGGCACAGACGGCCGGCATCGCCTCGCTCGACATGTTCGGTTTCGAGCGCAGCGCCGACATCCTGCTCGTGCTCGTGATCGGCGGCACCGGCTATCTGTACGGCGGCATCTTCGGTGCGATCGCCTTCAAGCTGCTGCACGACCTCGTCGCGACCTGGACGCCGGAGTACTGGAACTTCTGGGTCGGCTTGTTCCTGGTCGTCCTCATGATGGTCGGCCGCGAGCGCCTGGTACGGCCGTGGACGTGGTGGCGGCGCGCGCGATGACGGCCGGACTGCAGACCCACGCGCTCGTCAAACGCTTCGGCGGCCTGGCGGCGACGAGCGACGTCTCGATCCGCGTCGAGCGCGGTGCGCGCCACGCGCTGATCGGACCGAACGGCGCCGGCAAGACGACGCTGATCAACCTGCTGACCGGCGTTCTCGCGCCAAGCTCCGGATCGATCGTGCTCGATGGCGCCGACATCACCCGCCTGTCGGTTCACGCGCGGGTGCGGCGCGGGATCGTGCGCACGTTCCAGATCAACCAGCTCTTCGGCGGCCTGACGCCGCTGACGACGCTTGCGCTGGCCGTCTCGGCGCGGCGCGGCACGAGCAGGCGCTGGTGGCGGCCGGTCGGCAGCGAAGCGGCGGTCGGCACCGAATGCGACCGCCTGCTCGAGCGTTTCGGCCTCGCGGAGGTGATGGATCAACCGGTGCACGCGCTCGCCTACGGCAAGCTGCGGCTGCTCGAGATCGCGACCGCGATCGCCTGCAAGCCGCGCGTCCTTCTGCTCGACGAACCGGCCGCGGGCGTGCCGCATGGCGAGCGCCAGGAGATCTTCGAGACCATCAGCGCCTTGCCCGACGACGTGTCGGTTCTGCTCATCGAACACGACATGGACCTCGTCTTCAATTTCGCGCGCTTCGTCACGGTGCTCGTCGACGGCGCGGTCTTCGCCGAGGGCGACGTCGCGGCGATCGCGGCCGACCCGCGCGTCAAGGCGGTCTACCTCGGCGAGGACGAGCCTCTCGCCGGAGCGCCGGGTGGCTGAGCTGCTGCAGGTCGAGGCGCTGCGCGCCGGCTACGGCGCGGCGGTGGTCGTTCAGGACGTCAATCTTGCGCTCGCGCCCGGCGAGTCGCTCGCCCTGCTCGGCCGCAACGGAGCCGGCAAGACTCCCCTGCTCGACACCCTGGTCGGGGTGACGCAGCGGCACGCCGGCCGCATCCTGCTTGCCGGGCGTGACATCACCACGTTGCCGCCGCACGCGCGCGCGGCGGCCGGCATCGGCTGGGTGCCGCAGGAGCGCAACATCTTTCGCTCGCTCAGCGTCGACGAGAACCTCACCGCTGTCGCCCGGCCCGGCCCGTGGACCGTGCAGCGCGCCTACGCGATGTTTCCGCGCCTCGCCGAACGCAAGGCCAACCTCGGCAGCCAGCTCTCGGGCGGCGAGCAGCAGATGCTCGCGGTGGCGCGCGCACTCGTCCTGAATCCGAAGCTGCTGCTGCTGGACGAGCCGCTCGAAGGGCTGGCGCCGATCATCGTCAAGGAGTTGCTGGCGTCGATCGCCCGCATCGTCCGCGATGAAGGCGTCTCGGCGATCATCGTCGAACAGAACCCGCGACAGGTCCTGCCGATGACGGCGCGCGCGGTGATTCTCGACCGAGGTGCGTTCGTGCATGCCGCGCCGAGCGCCGAACTGCTCGCCGATCCCGCACCGCTCGAGCGCTGGCTGGCGGTTTCGCGGGCATGAAGGGCTGTCCATCCTTCTTGTGCCCAAGATCGTCCCCGAGTCCCGAAGCGCCGAAGGCACGACAGTCCGGAGTTCGCCGCTGCGACGCAGGTCTCGTCTGACGCCCTGGACGCAGGCCCGACGGAGCGGCGCCTCGATTGACGGCAAGCACTCGTCGCGATACATTACTGACCAGTCAGTCAGTATCAGCCCATGCTCGATCCCCACCCCAAGGCCCCCACACACCGTCGCCGCAAGCAGGCGCGCCCGCAGGAGTTGCTCGACGCGGCCCTCGAACTCTTCGTCGAGCGCGGCTTTGCGGCGACCCGGATGGAGGAAATCGCAACGCTGGCCGGCGTCTCCAAGGGTACGCTCTACCTGTACTACGCGAGCAAGGAGGACTTGCTCAAGGCGGTGATCCGCGAGCGGCTGTCGGGCGAGATCGAGATCGGCGCGGCCGCCGTGGCCGGCCATGTCGGCTCCTGCGCCGAGCTGCTGCGCCAGCTCGTCGAGCAATGGTGGCTGCGCGTCTACGACAGCCCGGCGTCAGGTGTCTTCAAGCTCATCGTCACCGAGGTGCGCAGCTTCCCCGACATCGCCGCCTACTACCGCCGCGAAGTGGTCGAACCGGGAACGCAGTTGATTGGCGCAGTGTTGTCGCGCGGAATCGCGGCCGGCGAGTTCCGCCGCGTTGATGTCGAGGCCGCGGTGTATTCGCTCGTCCTGCCGATGGTGATGCTGTGCGTGCACAAGCACTCGATCGGCGCCTGCCAGCCTTTCGCTGCCGGCCTCGATCCGCACGATTTCGTGCACCGCCACGTCGATCTGCTGCTGGTCGGGCTCGCCGCGCCGCAGACGACGAAGGTGCCCGCCGCGTCCACCCGAAAGAAGAAAGCATGAAGCGATGGCTCAAGTGGAGCGTGACCGTGGTCGCGCTCGTGGTCTTCGGCGTGCTCGTCGCGCGCGCGCTCGTCGCGCGAAAGGCGCAGGAAGCGAGACTGGCGACGGCGCCCGCCGCGCCGACGTTCGAACTGACCCAGGGCGACGTGCTCCGGATTGCGCCGGTCGATCTGGTGCGCACGGTGCAGGTCTCGGGCGGCCTCAAGGCGGTCGACAGCGCGGTCGTCAAGGCGCGCGTCGCGGCCGTCGTGCAGGAGCTCACGGTGCGCGAAGGCGACGTCGTGCGGCGCGGCCAGCTGCTCGGCCGGCTCGACACCGCCGAAGTCGGCCTGCGCCTGCGCCAGGCCGACGAGCAGGCGGCCGCCGCGAAGTCGCAGCTCGATCTCGCCGAGCGCACGCTCGCCAACAACCGGGCGCTCGTCGCGCAGGGCTTCATCTCGCAGAACGCGCTCGACACGTCGGTCATGAACGCCGCCGGCGCGCGCGCCTCGCTGCAGGCGGCGCAGGCCGCTGCCGGACTCGCGCGCAAGTCGCTGGACGACGCGCAGATCCGCGCCCCGCTCGACGGCATCGTCTCGCAGCGCTTCGTGCAGCCGGGCGAACGCGTCGCGCTGGACGCCAGGCTGCTCGAGATCGTCGACCTCTCGCGCATCGAGCTCGAAGCCGCGGTCAACGCGGACGACCTCGGCGAAGTGCGCATCGCAAGCCGCGCGAGCCTGCAGGTGGACGGGTTGGCCGAGCCGGTTGCGGCGCGTGTCGTCCGCATCAATCCGAGCACCCAGGCCGGGACCCGCGCCGTGCTGGTGTACCTCGAACTCGAGCCCCATCCGGCCCTGCGTCAGGGTCTCTTCGCGCGCGGCGCGATCGAGCTCGAGCGCCGGACGGTGCTCGCCGTGCCGCAGTTCGCGGTGCGCATCGATCAGCCGCGGCCCTATGTCTTCGTCGTCGCCGAAGGCCGGATCGCGCAGCGCGACGTGGCGCTCGGCGCGCGCGGCGTTGCCGATTTCGGCGCCCAGCGGATGGAGGCGATCGAGGTGCGAAGCGGCGTTGCGGCGGGCGACATGCTGCTGCGCGGCAACGTCGGCAACCTGCCCGCCGGCACACCGGTCCGGATCGCGCCGCCGGCGGCCGCGCCGGCAGCGTCCGCGCCGTCTGCGCCGGCATTGGTTGCGGTGTCGGCGAAGCGCTGAGGGGCCGAACTCATGTGGTTCACGCGCGTCGCGATCAACAACCCGGTCCTGGCGACGATGGTGATGTTCGCCTTCGTCGTGCTCGGGCTCTTCAGCTACCAGCGGCTCGCGGTCGATCAGTTCCCGAACGTCGACTTCCCGACCGTCGTCATTCAGATCGACTATCCCGGCGCCTCGCCCGAGATCGTCGAAGCCGAGGTGACGAAGAAGATCGAGGAGGCCGTCAACACGGTGGCGGGGATCAACGCACTGTGGTCGCGATCGTACGAAGGCAGCGCGGTCATCGTCGTCGAGTTCAATCTCGACGTCGACGGCCGCAAGGCAGCCGACGACGTGCGCGAGAAGGTGGCGTCGATCCGGCCGCTGCTGCGCGACGAAGTCAAGGAGCCGCGCATCACGCGCTTCGACCCGGCGAGCCAGCCGATCTTCAACGTCGCGATCCTCTCGCCCGACGGCCGCCACGACGCCCAGCAACTCTCGACCTGGGCGACGCAGGTGCTGCAAAAGCGCCTCGAGAACGTGCGCGGCGTCGGCGCGGTCAGCATCGTCGGCGGCGTCGCGCGCCAGATCAACGTCTACCTCAAGCCCGATGCGCTCGAGGCGATGGGGGTCGGCGTCGATCAGG
>CAZVNC010000081.1:0-527 GCA_964628305.1 uncultured Ideonella sp. | reverse complement strand
CAGCGAGAACCAGGAGCTGCCGCTCGGCGCGATCCGCTCGCGCGAGCAGGAACGCGTGGTGCAGATCGACGCCCGCCTGAAGCGCCCCGAGGACTTCCGCGACATCATCGTCGCCCGCAAGGGCGCGGCCGGCACGCCGGTGCGGCTGTGGCAGGTCGCCGACGTGACGGACGGGCCGCAGGAGATCGAGTCGCTCGCGCTCTACAACGGCAAGCGCACGGTGCTGCTGTCGGTGCAGAAGTCGCAGGGCGAGAACACGATCGCCGTCGTCGACGGCCTCAGGAAGGCGCTCGCCGAAGCGAAGGACGTGACGCCGCCGGGCGTGACGACCGAGGTGAACCGCGACAACTCGCGCTCGATCCGGGTCTCGGTCGCGAACGTGCAGGCGACGCTGCTCGAAGGCGCGATGCTCACGATCCTGATCGTCTTCCTGTTCCTCAATTCGTGGCGCTCGACCGTCATCACCGGGCTCACGCTGCCGATCGCGCTGATCGGCACCTTCCTGTTCATGTATGCCTTCGGCTTCA
>CAZVNC010000080.1:0-8446 GCA_964628305.1 uncultured Ideonella sp. | reverse complement strand
AAGCAGCGCGTCGTCTATGTCTTCACGCACGACTCGATCGGCCTCGGCGAAGACGGCCCGACGCACCAGTCGATCGAGCACGCCTGGTCGCTGCGGCTGATCCCCGGCCTCGACGTCTGGCGCCCGGCCGACACCGCCGAGACCGTCGTCGCCTGGGTCGCGGCGATCGAGAACGGCGCGCGCCCGACGGCGCTGCTGCTGAGCCGCCAGAACCTGCCCTACCTGCCCAAGAGCGGGCTCGACGCCATCGCCAAGGGCGCCTACGTGCTCGCCGAACCGGCCGAAGTGGGCATGAAGAAGAAGGCGCAGGCGGTCATCATCGCGACCGGCTCCGAGGTCCAGCTGGCTCTCCACGCCCAGCAACTGCTTGCCGAGCGCGGCATCGCGGTGCGCGTCGTCAGCATGCCCTCGACGAGCGTCTTCGGCCGCCAGAGCGCCCTCTACCAGCAAAGCGTGCTGCCGCCCGGCGTGCCGCGCATCGCGGTCGAGATGGGCTCCACCGACGGCTGGTGGAAGTACGGCTGCGCCGCCGTCGTCGGCATCGACACCTACGGCGAATCGGCCCCCGCGGCGGACCTCTTCAAGGTTTTCGGATTCACGGCGCAGAACGTGGCGGATACGGTGCGCAAGGTGCTCGGGCGATAGGCCGGCAGCGCAGAGTTTTCTTTCATCCTGGAGCAAATAGAAATGACCATCAGAATCGGCATCAACGGCTTCGGCCGCATCGGGCGCAATCTGTTTCGCGCCGCGGTGCAGAACTTCGACAAGGACATCGAAGTCGTCGCGATCAACGACCTGCTCGAGCCCGAGTACCTCGCCTACATGCTGCAGTACGACTCGGTGCACGGCCGCTTCAAGGGGCAAGTCGCGGTCGACGGCAGCACGCTGATCGTCAACGGCAAGCGGATCCGCCTGACGCAGGAGCGCGATCCGGCGAACCTGAAGTGGGGCGAGGCCGGCGCCGACATCGTGATCGAATCGACGGGCCTGTTCCTGACGAAGGAGGGCGGCGAGAAGCATCTGGCGGCCGGCGCGAAGAAGGTCATCCTGTCGGCGCCGTCGAAGGACGACACGCCGATGTTCGTCTACGGCGTCAACCACAAGACGTATGCCGGCCAGAAGATCATCTCGAACGCGTCGTGCACCACCAACTGCCTGGCGCCGATCGCCAAGGTGCTGAACGACAAGTGGGGCATCAAGCGCGGCCTGATGACGACGGTGCATGCGGCGACGGCTTCGCAGAAGGTCGTCGACGGGCCGTCGAACAAGGACTGGCGCGGCGGCCGCGGCATCCTCGAGAACATCATTCCGTCTTCCACCGGCGCGGCGAAGGCGGTCGGCGTCGTGATTCCCGAGTTGAACAAGAAGCTGACCGGGATGTCGTTTCGGGTCCCGACCTCGAACGTGTCGGTCGTCGACCTGACCGTCGAGCTGCTGAAGGAGGCGACCTACAAGGAGATCTGCGCCGAGATGAAGGCGCAGTCCGAGGGCGCGCTGAAGGGCGTGCTCGGCTACACCGAGGACAAGGTCGTCGCCACCGACTTCCGCGGCGACGCGCGCACCTCGGTGTTCGACGCCGACGCCGGCATCGCGCTCGACAGTACCTTCGTCAAGGTCGTCGCCTGGTACGACAACGAATGGGGCTACTCGAACAAGGTGCTCGAGATGGTGCGCGTGATCGCGAAATAGTCGGCTCCGCGGCGCGGCCGGCCGCGTGCCGGCCGGCGTGCGCGGACCTTTCGCTGTCGCCGCCGAGCGTAGACTGACGCTCCTCCTTCTTTCCCCGGAGCCTCCATGCGTCTGCCCCTGTCCGTGCTCGCCTTCGGTGCGAGCGTGCTGCTGGCGCAGCTGTTTCTGCCCGTGCCGGCAGCGGCAGCGCCGGCAGCCGATGCGCGCGTGATCGTCACCTTCAAGGCCGACTCGGCGATCGCGCGTCAGCAGGTGCTCGGCTCGGCGAGCCGGGCCGAGACCGCGGCGCAGCGCAGCACCGAGCGCGCCGGGGTGCTCGGCAAGCGCATCGGCCTCGCGCTGCGCGGCGGCGCCAACGTGTCGGAGCGCACCCAGGTCGTGCTCGCCAGCGGCATCGGCTCGGCCCAGTTGGCGGCCATGCTGGGGGCCGACAGCAATGTGGAATCGGTCGCGGTCGATGTCCGCCGCCATCGCTACGGCGCGCCTAACGATCCGCTGTACGCGGCCGGCCAGCCGGTCGATCCGGGCCCGGTGGCCGGCCAGTGGTATCTGCGCGCGCCGTCGGGCGACGTGAAGTCGGCGATCGGCGCCGAGACGGCGTGGGCCGTGACGACCGGCAATCCGAATGTGATCGTCGCCGTGCTCGACACCGGTGTGCGCTTCGACCATGCCGATCTGAAGACCAAGCTGCTGCCGGGCTACGACATGATCACCGACCCGGTGATCGCGGGCGACGGCAACGGCCGCGACGCCGACCCGAGCGACCCCGGCGACTACGTCTCGGCGGCCGACAAGGCGGCGCACCCGACGACCTTCGACGGCTGCGACGTCCAGGACAGCTCGTGGCACGGCACGCAGACCGCGAGCCTGGTGGGCGCTGCGACCGACAACGGCATCGGCATGGCGAGCATCGGGCGCAAGGTGCGCGTGCTGCCGTTGCGCGTGCTCGGCAAGTGCGGCGGCTACGACTCGGACATCCAGGCCGCGATGCGCTGGGCGGCGGGGCTCGACGTGCCCGGCGTGCCGTCGAATCCGACGCCGGCCGCCGTCATCAGCATGAGCCTGGGCAGCGACGGCGCCTGCTCCAGCAGCTATGTCTCGGTCGTGAGCGAAGTGACGGCCGCCGGCACGCTCGTCGTCGCCGCCGCCGGCAACAGTGCCGGGCGCGCGGTCGGCACGCCGGCCAACTGCCCCGGCGTGCTCGCGGTCGGCGGGCTGCGCCACGTCGGCACCAAGGTCGGCTACTCGGACCTCGGGCCGCAGGTCGCGATCAGCGCGCCGGCCGGCAATTGCGTCAACCTCGCATCGAACGAGCCCTGCCTGTATCCGATCGTCACCGCGCTGAATGCCGGCACGACGAAGCCGGTCGCGAACAGCTCGATTTACAGCGATGCGTGGAACTACGCGGCCGGCACGAGCTTCGCCGCGCCGCTCGTCGCCGGCACCGCGGCGCTGATGGTGTCGGCGCGTCCGTCGTTGCAGCCGGGGGACCTGCGCAGCCTGCTGCAATCGAGCGCCCGGCCGTTCCCGAAGACCGGCGGCGACAACGGCGACGGCAGTATCGTTCCGGTCTGCAAGGCGCCCGGCGACTTCGATCAACTGCAGTGCTATTGCACGACGAGCACCTGCGGCGCCGGCATGCTCGATGCCGGTACCGCGCTGAAGATGGCGACCGCGCCGGATGCGGTCATTGCGCGCATCGGCGTCACGCCCGGCACACCGGCGCCCGGCCAGACGATCACGCTGAGCGCGGCCGCAAGCCTCGTCGGTCCGGGGCGCAAGGTTGCGAGCTGGCGCTGGGAGCTGACCGCCGGCGGCGGCATCGTCACCGGCTTCAGCGGCGCGACGAATCAGCAGACGGCCGAGGTCGTTGCAAGCGATGCGGGACATTTCAGCGTGCGGTTGACGGTGACCGACGATCAGGGCACGAGCGCGGTCGCCAGCGACAACATCGTCGTCTCCTGGCCGGCGTCATCGGGCGGCGGCGCGCTCGGCCCGGCCTGGCTTGCCGGGCTGCTGGCGTCGGTGATCGCCGTCGGCCGCGCCCGGCGGCGCGAAACTGGGGCGTGAACGTCCGCTTGTTGATCCCATCGCCGCGCGCCTGAGCGCGCCATCATCGCCGCCAGGCGTGCCCGCTTGCAGGGCACGCAGGCAGCGATGACGGAGGCCAGCGGTGGGGCGTGAAAGCATCAAGACAAGCGGCGCGGCGGCGAGCGCCACGCGGCGCGGCGCGCCTGGGCGACGCATCGCGCACACCATCGCCGCCGCCTTGTTCGGCTGCACCGTGCTCGCCGCAGCGGCGGCGCCGGCCGAGAGCGAACCTCGCGCCGCGAACGGCCTGATCGTCAAATTGAAGGATGCGCCGGCGCACGAGCGGGCGCAGGCCCTTGGCATCGTCAGGCTCGACGATGCCGGAGGCCAGCGTCTGCAGCGCGTGCTCGGGAACGCAGGCATCAGCCGCTACCACGCTCAGCCGGCCGGCCGCGCCGCGCAGCGCCTGGATTTCGGGCGCGTCCTCGATGGCGCCGAGGCGGCGCGCATCGCTGCGCAACTGCGTGCCGATCCGGACGTCGAGTGGGTCGTCTCCAACGAGCGCGAGCAGCGGCTGCAAGGCGCGCCGAGCGACCCCTATTTCGCGCAGCAATGGTGGCTCGCGAATCCGGGTGGCAGCAACTCGAACGCATTGCCCGATCGGCGGCGCGGCCTTCCAGGCTTCGAAGGCGCCTGGGCGCTCGAGCCGGGCCGCTCCGGCGCGGTCGTCGCGATCCTCGACACCGGCATCACCCGCCATCCGGATCTCGTCGGCCACGTGCTGGCGGGCTACGACTTCGTCTCGACGATCGACTACGCGGGCGACGGCAACGGCCGCGACGCCGACGCTAGCGACCCGGGCGACTGGGTCAGCGCCGCCGACCTGCAGACCGCACCGACGCTCTTCGACGGCTGCGAGGTGCAGGACAGCTCGTGGCACGGCACGCAGATCGCGGGCATCGTCGCCGCGCTGACCGACAACGGCATCGGCATCGCAGCGGCGAGCCGGGACGGGCGCGTGCTGCCCGTGCGCGTCGCCGGCAAGTGCGGCGCCGAGGTCGCCGACATCATCGACGGCATGCGCTGGGCGGCGGGCCTCCCGGTCGCGAAGGCAGGCGGCGGCTTCCTGCCGGCAAACCCGGATCCGGCGCGCATCATCAGCATCAGCTTCGGCAGCAGCGCGGCCTGCAACCCGGCGTATCAATCGACGATCGACGAGTTGGCCGCGCACGGCGTGGTCGTCATCGCCGCCGCCGGCAACCAGCACGCGGCGCCGATGCGCCCCGCCAACTGCAAGGGGGTGGTCGGCGTCGCCGCACTCAACCGCGACGGTTTCAAGGCGACCTATTCGAACTTCGGCGCCGGGCTGGTCGTGGCGACGGTCGGCGGCGACCCGGACGACGAAGGCGCATGGGGTGCGATCCTCGGCGACGACGGCATCGTCACGCTCGACAACGCCGGCCGCACCGGGCCCGCGGCCGGCCGCTACGCGCGCGTCTTCGGATCGAGCTTCTCGGCACCGATCGTCGCTGGCGCGGTCAGCCTGATGTTGAGCGCGAACCCGGACCTGACACCGGCCCAGATCGTCGCCGGCCTGCGCCAGAGCGCGCGCCCGCACGTCACGTCGCCCGTGATCGGCGCCTGTTCGGCGGACAACCCCGGGCGCTGCATCTGCACCGCGCAGACATGCGGCGCCGGCATGCTCGACGCCGCCGAGGCGGTGCGCTATGCGCAGTCGATCGCGCAGCAGGCGACCTTCACGCCCCGGCGTTGGCCACTCGAAGTGATTGCCAACGCCGAGGCGAGCGCCGCCGTCGCGCTCGGTGCCGATCTGCCGCCCAGCGCGGCGCAAGGCACGCTCGCGTCGGCAGGCGGGGGCGGCGGGGCGCTCGGGCCGCTGTGGCTGCTCGGGCTGACGGTCTCGGTCGCCGCGGTGGCGCGGGCGTTTCGAACGCGCACCTGACGAGGCGCGGCGCGCGCACCTGCTTCACGCCGGCAGACTTCAGACTATCTCGCGCACGGCTCGAAAGCCTTGCCGAACGGGGCGCCGCCTTGCGCCAGTCGCGCGGCGAGCGCCGCGTCGGCGTCGTCGATGCGCAGCATCACAGCGCCGCCCGCTGGCTCGCGCGGCGCGATGCGCGCGCTCTGTGCCCCTCGCGCCCGCCATTGAGCAAGTGCCGTCTCAACCTCGGCAGTCGTGAACGGCCCCGCCTCGAGGCAGGTTCGCGTCAGCGCCGGCCCGGCCATCGCCGCGGCCCCTTCAGCCTCGGACAGTACGCGCAGCAACTGAGGCTGGACCTGGCGCGCGATGCGCTCGGGTTCGCGTTCGCCGGCACCGCGCGCGCCGGTCAAGGCGTCGAGCCAACCCTGCGACCAGATGAAGAAACCCAGGTTGGCGAGCACCAGCAGCAGCGCGAGCGCGCGCAGCTTCATAAGGCAGGTGATGGAATCGTGTCGGGGCCGCAAGCAGGACGGACGCTGACTTCGCCGCTCGTGATCGTGTGCAGCCCGTCGGCCGCATCGATCAGCAGCCCGCCGCGCGCATCGACGCCGCGTGCCGTGCCGTCCGGCGTGTCTGCCGCGGTCGTTCGCACCGCGTGGCCGCGCAGCAGGTCGCGCGCGGCGAAGCGCTCGGCAAAGGCGGCGAAGCCGTCGCGCTCGAAGCAATGCAGGGCCTCGACGAGCGGCAACGCAATGCGCGCCAGCACGGCAGGCGCGCTGGCGCCGGGATCGATCTCGGCGATCGACGCCAGGCGGCCGTGCAGATCGACCGGCAGCGGTTCGGGCAGGGGCGCGACGTTGAGCCCGACGCCGATCACCGCCAGCCGCTGGCGGCCTCGGGCGAGGGTTTCGATCAGGATGCCCCCGAGCTTGCGCCCGAGGCTGCCGTCGGCGGGGAGCGCCTGATCGGCAGCCGGCGTGAGCCACAGATCGTTCGGCCATTTCAGCGCGATCCGCGGCATCGACGGTGCAGTTTGCGGTTGCAAAGCGTCGGCGAGCGCGACGCCGACCGCGAGCGACAGGCCGGACCAGTCGGCGGGGGCCAGCGGCAGCGCGAGCGAGAACGTGAGCGACGCGCCGCGCGCCGAACGCCAGCCCCGGCCGAGGCGGCCGCGCCCGGCCGTCTGGTGCTCGGCGACCAGCAGGCAGGGCTGCATGTCGGCTTGGCGGCGGCCGACACGATCGCTCGCTTCGGGCGGGCTGCCGGGGGCGCCGTCGCGCGCATGCGGTGCGACGCGTGCCCGCTCGAGCAGGACGGTGTTGGTCGAGGGCGCGCGCGCCAGCACTTCGACGCTCAGCCCGGGCAGACGCGGCTCGAGCTGGGCCCAGAGCGCCTGCGCGTCCCAATGCCAACGTCCGCCTGCGGCCGGCGCCGCGCTTCGTCCTGCGGTCATCGTTTCGGCGCCAGCATCGTGCCGCGGCAGTGCGGCGAGCCGCAGCGGCATGCGAACTGCTCTTTCAGCTTCTTCGTATACCGCTCGTCGATGACGAGGCCGTAGTCGTAGAACAGCTCCTCGCCGGGCGCGATGTCGGTGAGCGCGCTGACGAAGACGCGGCCGTCGATCTCGTCGGCCTCGCAGTTTGGCGTGCACGCATGGTTGATCCAGCGCGCCGCGTTGCCGCTGACGCTCGCATCGATGACGTGCCGGTCGTCGATGTGGAAATAGAAGGTATGGTTCGGATCGCTCGGATCGTGCGGGTGGCGGCGCAGCGCTTCGCGCCAGGTGATGATCTCGCCGCGATACTCGATCACGCGCGTGCCCTTCGCGATCGGCGCCACGGCGAACACGCCCTTGCCGTGGACGCCCGAGCGGCGCACCTGGATGCGGCGCGCGCCGTTGCGAGACGCCGTGCGCGGCTTGTTCGACGCCTGCGGCGCGTTGCGGTTCTCGAGGTGCTTGCGCGAAGCGGCTTGCGTCATGGTCGGGTTTGGGTACATTGAATTCGTGGGTGCGCGCGCACGCAGGTGTGCAGGCGCGCGCACGCGTGAGGGCAGATTGTAGGCAGGCGCGAGAGCGCACAAGACAGAACAGGATGGCCATGGGAAAGTCACTCATCATCGCGGAGAAGCCGTCGGTCGCGCAGGACATCGTGCGCGCGCTCACGCCGGTCAGCGGCAAGTTCGACAAGCACGAGGATCACTTCGAGAACGAGCAGTACGTCGTCACGTCGGCGGTCGGCCATCTGGTCGAGATCAAGGCGCCCGAGGAGTACGACGTCAAGCGCGGCAAGTGGAGCTTCGCGCACCTGCCGGTGGTGCCGCCGCACTTCGACCTGGCGCCGATCGACAAGGGCAAGTCGCGGCTGAACGCAGTGGTCAAGCAACTCAAACGCAAGGACGTGGACCGGATCGTCAACGCCTGCGACGCCGGGCGCGAAGGCGAGCTGATCTTCCGGCTGATCGTGCAGTACGCGGCCGGCGCCAAGCACGACCTGGGCAAGCCGATCGAGCGGCTGTGGCTGCAAAGCATGACGCCGCAGGCGATCCGCGACGCCTTCGAGCGGCTGCGCAGCGACGCCCAGATGCAGGGCCTGGCCGACGCGGCGCGCAGCCGATCCGAGGCCGACTGGCTGGTGGGCATCAACGGCACGCGCGCGATGACCGCGTTCAACTCGCGCGACGGCGGCTTCTTCCTCACCACCGTCGGGCGGGTGCAGACGCCGACGCTGAGCATCGTGGTCGAGCGCGAGGAGAAGATCCGCCGCCACGTGCCGCGCGACTACT
>CAZVNC010000079.1:0-8459 GCA_964628305.1 uncultured Ideonella sp. | reverse complement strand
CTGGCCGATGTCGCGACCGGCGCGCCGCGCCTGCTGTCCGAACTAACGATCCTGACCGCGATCCGCACCGCGGCGATGTCCGCGCTCGCGGCCCGCAAGCTTGCGCGCCCCGACAGCCGGGTGATGGCGATCATCGGCAACGGCGCCCAGAGCGAGTTCCAGGCGATCGCGTTTCGGGACCTGGTCGGCATTCGCGAAGTCCGCTTGTTCGATGTCGACCCCGCAGCGTCTGCCAAGCTGGCCGCGAATCTGGTCGGCCAGGGCTTGAAGGTGACGATTTGCACCAGCACCGCAGACGCCGCGCGCGGTGCCGACATCGTCACCACGCTGACCGCGGACAAGCAGTTGGCGACGATCATCAGGCCCGAGATGATCGAGCCCGGGATGCACTTGAACGCGGTCGGCGGCGATTGCCCCGGCAAGACCGAGCTGGATCGCGGCGTGCTCGAACGCGCGGCGGTGTTCGTCGAATACGAGCCGCAGTCGCGCATCGAAGGCGAGATCCAGCGCATGGCGGCGGACTTCGAAGTCACCGAGTTCTGGCGCGTGCTGACCGGCGAGAAGCCCGGCCGCACGAGCGCCGAGCAGGTGACGGTGTTCGATTCGGTCGGCTTCGCGCTCGAAGACTTCTCGGCGCTGAACTTCGTTCGCGATGCGGCGGCCAAGCTCGACATCGGCGAGGCCATCGAACTCGTGCCGCGCTGCGCCGACCCGAAGAACCTGTTCGGCGCGCTCGGCATCGAAGCACCGGCCGGCGCCGCGCGCGAGGTGTCCGCACCGGCGGCGGCAAACTTGGCACACTTCGGCTAGGAGACTTCGACCGGGTCCTGCGCGTCCTTCAGGGCGCGGCGGGTGCGTTCGCGGGCTTCGATCCACGCCAACTCCCGCCGCAGGAACCCGATGTCCACGCCGCTGACGCCCGCACTGTCCACCTCTGCGTTGCGCAGCGCGATCAGCGCCGCGACGCGCCGCCCCGAGCCCGAACTGCTGCCCGGCCTGATCGAGCAGGCGACGCTTGCCCCCGCGCAGCAAGTCGGAGTCGAGGCGCTCGCGCTGCGGATTGCCGGCGGCGTGCGCGAGCGCGCCGTGGCGAGCGGACGCGCCGGCCTGGTGCAAAGCCTGTTGCAGGAGTTCGCGCTCAGCTCGCAGGAAGGCGTCGCTTTGATGTGCCTGGCCGAGGCCCTGCTGCGCATCCCCGATGCGGCGACGCGCAACGCGCTGATCCGCGACAAGATCGGCACCAGCGACTGGCAGGCGCACCTCGGCCACAGCCCGTCGCTGTTCGTCAACGCCGCGACCTGGGGTCTGCTCGTCACCGGCAAGCTCGTCGCGACGCACAGCGACACGGGGCTCTCGACCGCGCTGCGCAAGCTCGTCTCGCGCGGCGGCGAGCCGCTGATCAGGAAGGGCGTCGACATGGCGATGCGCATGATGGGCCAGCAGTTCGTCACCGGCGAGACGATCGCCCAAGCGCTCGCCAACGCCCGCGCGCGCGAGGCCGATGGCTTTCGCTATTCGTACGACATGCTCGGCGAGGCGGCGATGACGGCGCGCGATGCCCAGGCCTATCTGGCCGCCTACGAGCAGGCGATCCACGCGATCGGACGCGCGGCGGCCGGCAAGGGGGTGATTCGCGGGCCTGGCATTTCGATCAAGCTGTCGGCGCTGCACCCGCGCTACAGCCGCGCCAAGGTCGGGCGCGTGATGACCGAGCTCTACCCGCGCCTGTTCCACCTCGCGCAGCTCGCCCGCCAGCAGGACATCGGCCTGAACATCGACGCCGAGGAAGCCGACCGCCTCGGGCTCTCGCTCGACCTGCTCGAGCGGCTGTGCTTCGAACCCGCGCTCGCCGGCTGGAACGGCATCGGCTTCGTCATCCAGGCCTACCAGAAGCGCTGCCCGGCGGTCGTCGACTGGCTCGTCGATCTCGCCCGGCGCAGCCAGCACCGGCTGATGGTGCGCCTCGTGAAGGGCGCGTACTGGGACTCGGAGATCAAGCGCGCGCAGCAGGACGGCCTGGACGGCTACCCGGTCTACACCCGCAAGGCCTACACCGATGTCGCCTACATCGCCTGCGCGCGCAAGCTGCTCGCGGCGCCGGACGCGGTCTACCCGCAGTTCGCGACGCACAACGCGCAGACCCTCGCCAGCGTGCACCGGATCGCGCTCGACCTCGGCGCGACGGCGGACGACGCCTACGAGTTCCAGTGCCTGCACGGCATGGGCGAGCCGCTCTATGAACAGGTCGTCGGGGCGACCGCGGACGGCGGGCTCGGCCGCGCCTGCCGGATCTACGCGCCGGTCGGCACCCACGAGACGCTACTCGCCTACCTCGTGCGCCGGCTGCTCGAAAACGGCGCCAACACCTCGTTCGTCAATCGCATCGCGGACGCGCAGGTCGGGCTCGCCGAGCTGATCGAAGACCCGGTGCGCAGCGTGATGAAGCTGGCGGCGATCGAAGGCGGCGCCGTCGGCCTGCCGCACCCGGCGATCGCCCTGCCGCGCGCGCTGTTCGGCGCGGCGCGTGCGAACTCGCGCGGTCTCGATCTGGCCGACGAGGCGACGCTGCAATCGCTGGCGCAGGCGATTGCAGCGTCAGCCGATCGGCACTGGCAGGCCGAGCCGCTGCTCGGCGCCGATGCGCAAACCGGCGCACCGGGCACGACCCTCGGCGTGCACAACCCGTCCGATCGCAGCGACGCAGTCGGCACGGTCCGGGCCGCGACGCCACAAGAGGTCGACGCCGCGATCGCCTGCGCGCTGCGCGCAGCACCAAACTGGGCCGCCACCGCGCCGGGCGAGCGCGCCGCGCGGCTCGAAGCGGCGGCCGGGCGGCTCGAGGCCGACACCGAGCCGCTCATCGCGCTGCTCGTGCGCGAAGCCGGCAAGACCTGTGCGAACGGCGTCTCGGAGGTGCGCGAGGCGGTCGACTTCCTGCGCTACTACGCGCAGCAGGTGCGCTGCTGCTTCGACAACGCGACGCACGTGCCGCTCGGCCCGGTGGTCTGCATCAGCCCGTGGAACTTCCCGCTCGCGATCTTCACCGGCCAGCTCGCCGCCGCGCTCGCCGCCGGCAACACCGTACTCGCCAAGCCGGCCGAGCAGACGCCGCTCGTCGCTGCCGCTGCGCTGCGCGCGCTGTGGGCGGCCGGCGTGCCGCGCGACGCGCTGCAACTGCTGCCGGGGCCGGGCGAAAGCGTCGGCGCCGCACTCGTCGCCGATCCGCGCGTGCAGGGCGTGCTGTTCACCGGATCGACCGAGGTCGCGCGCCTGCTGCAGCAATCGCTCGCCCGCCGCCTGGGCGCGCAGCGCCAGAGCGTGCCGTTGATCGCCGAGACCGGCGGCCAGAACGCGATGATCGTCGACTCGTCGGCGCTCGCCGAGCAGGTCGTCGCCGACGCCGTCGCGTCGGCCTTCGACAGCGCCGGCCAGCGCTGCTCGGCGCTGCGCGTGCTGTGCGTGCAGAGGGACGGCGCGGAGCGGCTGATCGAGATGCTGAAGGGCGCGGTCGGAGAACTGCGCGTCGGCGACCCGCGCCGGCTGGCGGTCGACGTGGGCCCCGTGATCGACGCCGAGGCGCAGGGCACGATCGAGCGCCACATCGCGGCGATGCGCGCCAAGGGCCACGCCGTATCGCGCCCGGCGGCGATCGACGGCGAAGCGACCGGCCGCGGCAGCTTCGTTCCGCCTGCGGTGATCGAGATCGACCGCATCGCCGAACTGCAGCGCGAAGTCTTCGGCCCGGTGCTGCACGTGCTGCGCTATGAGCGCGACGAGCTGGCGCCATTGCTGGAGCAAATCAACGCGACCGGCTACGGCCTGACCTTCGGCGTCCACACCCGGATCGACGAGACGCTCGCGCAGGCGGTGCACGCGGCGCGCGCCGGCAACATCTACGCCAATCGCAACGTCGTCGGCGCCGTCGTCGGCGTGCAGCCGTTCGGCGGCGAGGGCCTGTCGGGCACCGGCCCGAAGGCGGGCGGCCCGCTGTATCTGCTGCGTCTGCTCGCACAGCGGCCGGCGAACGCCGCGCGGCGCGCGATCGACGCCGCCGGCAGCGCCGGCCAGCCGCCGCTGCGTGGCTGGACGCCCGGGACTGCGGACGGCGAACCGCGGGCGGCGCGCGACGCGCTGCGCGATTGGGCGCGATCGCGGGGCGACAGCCGTCTCGCGCAGACCTGCGAAGCGCTCGCCGGCCTCGCGCCCGAGCCCGGTTGGCGAGCACTCGCCGGACCGACCG
The DNA here is from genome assembly GCA_964628305.1 of uncultured Ideonella sp. Classification (GTDB taxonomy): domain Bacteria; phylum Pseudomonadota; class Gammaproteobacteria; order Burkholderiales; family Burkholderiaceae_C; genus CAIKUF01. The sequence goes on along the minus strand of CAZVNC010000079.1, from coordinate 4,219 downwards.
GCGAAGCGAACCTGTATGCCGCGCTGCCGCGCGAGGCGGTGCTGTGCCTGGCGGAGGACGGCGCGCAAGGCGACGCCGATCGGCTCACGCAACTCGCCGCTGTGCTCGCCGTCGGCAGCCGCGCGGTCTGGCCGTCCGCCGCGCGGCCACTCTGGGAGCAACTGCCGCACGCAGCCCGCGAGCGCGTCTCGCTGGCGCAGGACTGGCGCGCCGAGGCGGTCCACTTCGACGCCGTGCTGCACCACGGCGCGGCCGACGAGCTGCTGGAGCTGCAGCACACGCTCGCACAGCGCCCGGGGCCGATCATCGGCGTCACCTCGCTTGCGCCGGGCGCAACGAACGTGCCGCTGGAGCGCCTGCTGATCGAGCGATCACTTAGCATCAACACCGCTGCCGCGGGCGGCAACGCGAGCTTGATGACGATCGGCTGAGGCTGGCGCTGCGTCTTTGGGCGCCGCAGGTGCGACCGCGCCGCGGCGCATAGGACAATGCGAGCGCCTCGGCACGCGGTGCCGAGTCCGCAATTCGAGCCAGGCCTACTGACCGAGGGAGGAGACAAGATGGGAGCGACGGCACCGGAGATGCTGGCTTTGCAGCGTCTGTATCACTGGGAGAAGACGTCCCCGCAACGGGTCGCTTTCACCCAGCCGATGGGGGACGGCACGCTACGCGACATGACCTGGGGCGAGGTCGCAGGCGAGGTGCGCAGGATGGCGAGCTACCTGCAGGCGCAGGGCTGGGAGCCGGGCTCCCGGGTCGCGATCCTGTCCAAGAACTGCGCCTGGTGGATCATGAGCGACCTCGCGATCTGGATGGCCGGGCACGTCTCGGTGCCGCTGTATCCGACGCTCGCAGCGCAGACGGTGCGCCAGATCCTCACCCACAGCGAAGCCAAGGCCTGTTTCATCGGCAAGCTCGACGGCTGGGAGCAGATGAAGCCGGGGGTGCCTTCCGGCATGCTGTGCCTGAGCTACCCGCTGTCGCCGGCCGACGCGCGCACGTCTTATCCGGGCTGGGACAAGATCTGCAAGGACAACGCGCCGCTCGCTGGCAGCCCGGTGCGCGGCGCGGACGAGCTCGCGACGCTGATCTACACCTCGGGCACGACCGGCATGCCCAAGGGGGTCATGCACAGCTTCGGCAATTTCGCCTGGGCGCTCGACGCCGGGGTGCGGCGCCTGCCGATGAGCGCCGAGGACCGCATGCTGTCCTACCTTCCGCTCGCCCACGTCGTCGAGCGGGTGCTCGTCGAACACGGCTGGCTGCGCACCGGCATGCGCGTGTACTTCGCGGATACGCTCGAGACTTTCGCCGCCGACATGCAGCGCGCGCGGCCGACGATCTTCTTCTCGGTGCCGCGCCTGTGGGTGAAGTTCCAGCAGGGGGTGCACCACAAGCTGCCGCCGGCCAAGCTCGACCGCCTGCTGTCGATTCCGATCCTCGGCGGCATCGTGCGGCGCAAGGTGATGAAGGCGCTCGGCCTGGACGCCTGCCGGATCGCGGCCGGCGGTGCGGCGCCGATGCCGATCGCCTTGCTGCAGTGGTACAGCCGGATCGGCCTTGACATCAACGAGGGCTACGGCATGACCGAGAACCTCGCGGTGTCCCACATCACGGTGCCCGGCAAGAACCAGCAAGGCAGCGTTGGGCCCGCCTACGAGGGCGTCGAAGACCGGATCGATCCCGAGACCGGCGAGATCCAGATGCGCAGCCCGGCGCTGATGCTGGGCTACTACAAGGAGCCCGAGAAGACGCGCGACGCGATGACCGAAGACGGCTGGCTGCGCACCGGCGACAAGGGCAGCATCGACAGCGAGGGCGTGCTGCGCATCACCGGCCGCGTCAAGGACCTGTTCAAGACCGGCAAGGGCAAGTACGTGGCGCCGGCGCCGATCGAGGACAAGCTCGTGATGCACGAAGCAATCGAGGCCTGCGTCGTCGCCGGGGCGAACCTGGGGCAGCCGCTGGGCATCGTCATGCTCGGCGCGGAATACGTCGCCCGCGCCGCCGATCCGGGCGCGCGCGCCGAACTCGAGCAGTCGCTGACGCGCCACCTCGCAGCGGTCAACGCGACGCTCGACCCCCACGAGCAACTGAAGTGCCTGGCCTTGGCCGCGACGCCGTGGACGGTCGAGAACGACGTTATCACGCCGACCTTCAAGGTCAAGCGCAACCGGATCGAGGACTTGTACGCCAAGGATTACGAGCGCTGGGAGTCGTCGGGCAAGAAGGTGATCTGGCAGGGCGGTTGACGACTGCAGCCGGATTCACGGTCGTCGCAACACCGCGCACGGGCACGAACGGCGGATCGCATCGCGTCCCACCGGGCTCTGCCCGGCCGCGGTTTGGAGGGCGAATCCCGGCGTCGCGCACGGCCATCCGATGCTACGCTTTGCGTGTCGATCCACCCCGATCCACCCCGATCCGTCAATAGGGAGACCAGGACTTGAAGCTCTCCGAACTGATCAGCCCGGCGATGCGCCACACCGGCATGGGCGCGGTGATGAACGGCGCCAGCTTCGTCACGCGGCTGCTGCCGTTTCCGCAGCCGACGCTGATGGTCGGCGCCGGATCGAGCGCGCGGCTGGGCGAATCGATCGCCGGCATGGGCTACGAGCGGATCCTGATCGTCACCGACGCCGTCATCGTCAAGCTCGGCCTGACGCGCGCGCTGACCGATGCGCTCGAGGCCGGCGGGGTTGACTATGTGGTCTTCGACCGCATCACGCCCGACGCGCCGATCCCGCTGATCGAGGAAGGCCTGGAGTTCTTCAAGGAGAACGATTGCGACGCGATCGTCGCCTTCGGCGGCGGCTCGGCGATGGACGCGGCCAAGCTGATCGCGATCGCCGCCAACAACCCGAAGCCGCTGCGCGCGCTGGCCGGCTACTTCAAGGGCCGCAACAGCCCGGTGCCGATCTATGCCGTGCCGACCACCGCCGGCACGGGCAGCGAGGTCACGGTCGCCGCCGTCGTGTCCGACCCCGAGCGGCAGAAGAAGCTCGTCGTGATGGATCTGCGCGTCGTGCCGCGCATGGCCGCGCTCGACCCCGAACTGATGACGGGCCTGCCGCCGGCGATCACGGCCGCGACCGGCATCGACGCGCTGACGCATGCGGTCGAGGCCTACCTCGGCAAGTGGGCGACCGACTACACCGACAGCATGGCGCTGTCGGCGGTCGGCATGATCTTCGAGAGCCTGCCCGTGGCCTACGCCGACGGCAAGAACCTGAAGGCGCGCGAGAAGATGGCGCTCGCCTCGACCTACGCGGGGCTCGCCTTCACGCGCGCCAACGTCGGCTACGTGCACGCCATCGCACACCAGTTCGGCGGCGTCTATCACACGCCGCACGGCCTGGCGAACGCGATCATGCTGCCGCACGTGCTCGACTATTCGGCGCCGGTCGTGACCGAACGGCTGGCGCAACTCGCGCTGCGCGCCGGGCTCGGCGCGCAAGACGAAAACGAAGAGGATCTGGCCGACCGCTTCATCGCCGGTGTGCGCGACCTGAACCGGCGCCTGGGCATTCCGACCACGCTCGACGCCTTGCGCGAAGAAGACATCCCGGCCCTCGCGCAGGCCGCGTGCGAGGAGGCGCTGCTCGGCTACCCGGTGCCGCGCTACATGGACCAGGCAACGTGCGAAGCGGTCATCCGCAAGGTGCTGCCCGAGCCCAAGGCCGAGGCTGCCGGCGCGGCAGCGCCCAAGCGCAAGGCGGCGCCGCGCAAGACGGCACCGCGCAAGGCCGCGGCAAAGGCGGTCACCAGGACCGCCCCGAAAGCAGCCGCCAAGCCAAGGCCGCGAGCACGCAAGGCGCCGACCGCGGCCTGACATCACGATCTAAGCTCGCCTCCAACTTCGTTCAAGGATCGTCAACATGAAACGAGTCGTCAGCGTGACGATGGGTTCGTCCAAGTCCGATTTCAGCTTCGAGGCCGATTTTCTCGGCGAGCACTTCCAGGTTCAGCGCCTGGGCGCCGATGGCAACTCGAAGAAGGCGTGGGAGCTGCTGCGCCGTCAGCAGGCGAGCGCCGATGCGATCGGCCTGGGCGAAGTCGCCGATCACTGCCACGTTGGCACGACGACGATCGTCAACCGCGCGACGAAGAGTCTGCTCAACGTCGTGACGCGCGTGCCGGTGACGACCGGCGCGACCTTGCGCCGGCTGCTGCAGGTGCACGCGGTACGCCATGTGCAGCGCGAACTCGGCCACTATTT
>CAZVNC010000078.1:0-8484 GCA_964628305.1 uncultured Ideonella sp. | reverse complement strand
TGGCCGACGCCAGCACGCCGGTCGACTGGGTCGCGATGGACTTGTTCAGCCAGGCCGAGCACGACGAACTCGCGCAAAGCATCCTGCTTTGCCCCGACGCTGCCTACCTCGACGCGGTGCACGATGCGATCGACCGGCTGCTGCCCGAGATGCTGCGCCAGGAAGTGATCCGCGCGTCGCTTGCCGGGCGCGGCGCGCTCGTGCTGACGCGCTCGATGCAGGAGGCGTGCGAGATCGCGAACCGCATCGCCCCCGAGCACCTCGAGATCTCGAGCCGCGACCCCTGGCGCTGGGAGCCGCTGCTGCGCCACGCCGGCGCGATCTTTCTGGGCGCCTACACGAGCGAGAGCCTGGGCGACTATTGCGCCGGGCCGAACCACGTGTTGCCGACGTCGGGCACGGCACGCTTTTCGTCGCCGCTCGCCGTCACCGACTTCCAGAAGCGCAGCAGCCTGATCGAAGTCAGCGCGGCCGGCGCGCAGACCCTCGGAGCGATCGCCGCTGAACTTGCGACAGGCGAAGGGCTGCCGGCGCACGCCCGGGCGGCGCGGATGCGAATGGGGACGACCGGCGAAGCCGCAGCGCCTGCCTCGAGGACGCTCGAAGTGCGGCCGGTGCGCGAAGCCGACGTGCTGGCGCTGATCAAGCTCGAAACCACGCCCGAGCAGAGCAAGTTCGTTGCGCCGAATGCGGTCTCGCTCGCGCAGGCGGCTTACAAGGTCGCGGGCCGGCCGTTCGGCCTGTATGCCGAGGGCGAGCCGGTCGGCTTTCTGCTGCTGTTCGATGCGCGCTACGACGACGAAGAGCCGGCCGACGAGTTGTACGTCTGGCGCCTGATGATCGATGCGAAGCACCAGGGCCGCGGACATGGCGGCGAGGCGATGCGCTGGGTGATCGCCGAGGCGCGCCGCATCGGTGTCGCGCAGGTCGGCCTGTCGCACGTCGCGGAGAACACGGTCGACGCGTTCTACGAGCGCTTCGGATTTCGCCACACCGGCAAGATCGACGACGGCGAGCGCGAAATGGTGCTGCGATTGAAGGACGACGCATGACGACCGATGACCTTGCACAGCGCATCGCGCGCACGATCCGCCAGGACGTGCAGAGCAGCGCCGCGTACGCGATCCAGCCGAGCGCGGGCATGGTCAAGCTCGACGCGATGGAGAACCCCTTTGCGCTGCCGGCCGAGCTGCGACGCGCGCTCGGCGAGCGCCTCGCGCGGGTCGCGATCAACCGCTATCCGCTCGGCAAGCCCGAACTCGCGGCGGCGCTTGCGCGCCACTTCGACGTGCCCGCCGGCTGCAGCGTGATGGTCGGCAATGGGTCGGACGAGCTGATCGACCTGCTCTCGGTCGCCTGCAACGTGGCCGGCGCGGTCGTCCTCGCGCCGCTGCCCGGCTTCGTGATCTATGAGCTGTCGGCGCGGCTGCGCGGGCTGCGCTTCGTCGGCGTGCCGCTGACGGCGCAATTCGAACTCGACGAGCGCGCGATGCTCGAAGCGATCGCGCGCGAGCGCCCGGCGCTGACCTACATCGCGTATCCGAACAACCCGACCGGCAACCTGTACGACGAGCGCATCGTGCGCAAAATCGTCGCCGCGGTCGGCGCGCAGGACGGTCTGGTGGTGTTCGACGAGGCGTATCAACCGTTCTCGTCGCGCAGTTGGATGCCGCATCTCGCCGCGCATCCGTACGTGGTCGTGATGCGCACGCTCTCCAAGTTCGGCCTCGCCGGCGTGCGCATCGGCTACCTGGCGGGCGCCGCGGCGCTGATCGAGCAGATCGACAAGGTGAGCCCGCCCTACAACGTGAGCGCGCTGAACGTCGAGACGGCGCTCTTCGCGCTCGAGCACGCCGATGTGTTCGCCGCCCAGGCGGCGATCCTGCGCGGCGAACGCGACCGGCTCTCGAGCGCGCTTGCCGCCTTGCCGAACGTGACGGTGTTCCCGAGCGAGGCGAACATGATCCTCGTGCGCCTTCCCGATTCGAAGCGCGCGTTCGACGGCATGAAGGCGCGCGGCGTGCTCGTCAAGCACATCGCCGGGCTGCATCCGCTGCTCGCCAACTGCCTGCGGCTGACGGTCGGCACGCCCGAGGAAAATGCCTTGATGATCGACGCCCTCGAAGCGAGCTTGTGATGAACCGTATTGCAGAGGTCCGGCGGGACACGAAGGAAACGCAGATCCGGGTGCGCGTCGATCTCGACGGCACGGGCGCGGCGAAGCTCGCGACCGGAATCGGTTTCTTCGACCACATGCTCGACCAGATCGCGCGCCACGGCCTGATCGACCTCGACGTCGAGGCCAAAGGCGACCTGCACATCGACGGCCACCACACGGTCGAGGATGTCGGCATCACGTTCGGCCAGGCGGTCGCGCAGGCGGCGGGCGACAAGGCCGGGATCACGCGCTACGGCCATGCGTTCGTGCCGCTGGACGAAGCGCTGAGCCGCGTGGTCGTCGATTTCTCGGGCCGACCGGGTCTGCACATGCACGTGCCGTTCAAGGCCGGAATGATCGGCGGCTTCGACACCCAGCTCGCGTTCGAGTTCTTCCAGGGCTTCTCGAACCATGCCCTCGTCACCTTGCACATCGACAACCTGAAGGGCGACAACGCGCACCACCAGTGCGAGACGGTGTTCAAGGCCTTCGCCCGCGCGCTGCGCATGGCGCTTGGCCCCGACCCGCGCGCCGCGGGCACGATCCCGTCCACCAAGGGCACGCTTTGAAATGAAGCCCCCACGCTCACTGCGTTCGCTGCCCCCCGAGGGGGCGCCTCAGTAACTTCGGGCGGCCGCGCGGTACTGAGATGAAGCCCCGCACCCTCGCCGTGGTCGATTACGGCATGGGCAATCTGCGCTCGGTGTCGCAGGCGTTGCTGCACGTGGCAGCGGGGACCGGGCTCGAGGTGATCGTCACGTCGCGGCCCGACACGGTGCGCGCCGCCGAGCGCGTCGTGTTGCCGGGGCAGGGCGCGATGCCCGACTGCATGCGCGAACTGCGCGCCTCGGGCATGCAGGAAGCGGTGCTCGAAGCGGCCGCCGCGAAGCCGCTGATGGGTGTGTGCATCGGCATGCAGATGCTGTTCGATCGCAGCGCCGAAGGCCCGACACCGGGTCTCGCGCTGATCGGCGGCGAGGTGCTGCGCTTCGAACTCGAAGGCCGGCTGCAGCCCGATGCCAGCCGCTACAAAGTGCCGCAGATGGGCTGGAACCGCGTGCTGCAGACGGCGCACGGCCGCGACCAGCACCCGCTCTGGGCCGGCATCCCCGACGGCGCGTGGTTCTACTTCGTGCACAGCTACTACGCGCGGCCGTCGGACGCGCACCACAGCGTCGGCGAGACCGACTACGGCGCGCGCTTTACCAGCGCCGTCGCACGCGATAACATTTTCGCCACCCAGTTTCACCCCGAGAAGAGCGCGCAACACGGCCTGCGGCTGTACCGCAACTTCCTGCACTGGAAACCCTGACCCCTCCCGGCCCGCCTGGTTTCACTCCCGTTCCGGCCATGCTGCTGATACCCGCGATAGACTTGAAGGACGGCAAGTGCGTCCGCTTGAAGCAGGGCGACATGCGCGCCTCGACCACTTTCGGCGACGACCCGGCGGCGATGGCGCGGCGCTGGGTCGATGCCGGCGCGCGCCGCCTTCACCTCGTCGACCTGAACGGCGCGTTCGCCGGCAAGCCGGTCAACGAGGCGGCGATCCGCGCCATCCTCGCCGAAGTCGGCGACGAGATTCCGGTTCAGCTCGGCGGCGGCATCCGCGATCTCGACACCGTCGAGCGCTATCTCGACGACGGCCTGTCCTTCATCATCGTCGGCACTGCGGCGGTCAAGAACCCGGGCTTCCTGCACGATGCGTGCAGCGCGTTCGGCGGCCACATCATCGTCGGCCTCGACGCCAGGGACGGCAAGGTCGCGACCGACGGCTGGAGCAAACTCACCGGCCACGAGGTCGTGGACCTGGCGAAGAAGTTCGAGGACTATGGCGTCGAAGGCGTGATCTACACCGACATCGGCCGCGACGGCATGCTGTCGGGCATCAACATCGAGGCCACCGTCAAGCTCGCGCAGGCGCTCACGGTGCCGGTGATCGCGTCGGGCGGGCTGTCGGACCTGGCCGACATCGAACGGCTGTGCGCCGTCGAGCACGAAGGCATCGCCGGTGTGATCTGCGGGCGCTCGATCTACACCGGCGATCTGGACTTCTCCGCCGCGCAGGCGCGCGCCGACGAACTCGCCGGCGCGAGTTGAACCAGTGATTACCCGGCGCGGGCCCGCTGGCGGCGTGCGACGGCCCCGACCGCGGCCAGACCGAACAGCATCAGCGCATACGTCTCGGGCTCCGGTACCGGATGCAGGAAGCCGCGGATCTCGCCGGCCGGGAACAGCTCCGTGTGGATGTTCATGTAGGCCTTGCCGGCGTCCAGTCCCATGCTCAGCGCGCTGAAGGCGCCGTTCACGGTGCCGCCGTTGGCGGTGATGAAGGCAGCGTTGTAACTGCTCGCCAGTGTCATGTCGAAGGTGTTGTCGTAGGTGCCGGAAGTCACTCCGCCCGGAAAGCCGGCGAAGCTCGGCGTCTGGGTGGCGACACCGGCCGTGCCGCTGTCCGGCGACGCGGTGCAGCAGTGGATGTGCGCCACGGTTGTTATCGCCATCAGGTCGGCGAACGACGCTTCGACGCGCATCGTGATCAGATCGAAGTCGATTGTCACGCGGGTCCACCCGGTGCCGGGCGATGCGTTCGGCGGCGACTCGGCCGCGCCCGACAGATCGGTGTAGTAGACGATCTCATTTGCCGCGACTGGCAGCGCGACGGCGCCGGCAAGGCATATGGAGGCAAGGACTCTGGCGATCATCATTTGCGTCTCCTTGAAGGTGGCGGTTGCGCCGCTGGGCGGCGGCGTCTCGGTATAGTCGAAAGTCGCTTCAGCCGCCATCCCTAAGACATGCTCGCAAAACGCATCATTCCCTGCCTCGACGTGACCGGCGGCCGCGTCGTCAAGGGCGTCAATTTCGTCGCGCTGCGCGACGCCGGCGACCCGGTCGAAATCGCGGCGCGCTACAACGAGCAGGGCGCCGACGAGCTGACCTTCCTCGACATCACCGCGACCAGCGACGGCCGCGACCTGATCCTGCACATCATCGAGGCCGTGGCCTCGCAGGTCTTCATTCCGCTCACCGTCGGCGGCGGCGTGCGCACGGTGGACGACGTGCGCCGCCTGCTCAACGCCGGGGCCGACAAGGTGAGCTTCAACTCGGCCGCGGTCGCCGATCCGGGCGTGATCGAGGCGGCGTCCGGCAAGTACGGCGCGCAGTGCATCGTTGTCGCGATCGACGCCAAGCGCCGCGTCGGCGACGATCTGGCGGCCAAGGGCCCGGGATGGGACGTCTACACCCATGGCGGGCGCAGGAACGTGCACCTCGACGCCGTCGACTGGGCGCGGCGCATGGCGGCGTGCGGCGCGGGCGAGATCCTGCTCACGAGCATGGACCGCGACGGCACGAAGATCGGCTTCGACCTCGAACTCACGCGCGCCGTGAGCGACGCGGTGAGTGTGCCGGTGATCGCCTCGGGAGGCGTCGGCAGCCTCGAACATCTTGTCGACGGCATCCGCATCGGCGGCGCCGACGCGGTGCTCGCGGCGAGCATCTTCCACTATGGAGAGCACACGGTCGGCGAGGCCAAGGCGTTGATGGCCGCGCGCGGCATCCCGGTGCGGCTGTGAGCGGCGCCAGGCGCGGCCCGCCGAGCGAGGTGCGCATCATCGGCGGGCGCTGGAAGCGCAGCCGGCTTGCCGTGCTCGACCGGCCGGGCCTGCGTCCGACGCCGAACCGGGTGCGAGAGACGCTTTTCAACTGGCTCGGCCAGGATCTGACCGGTTGGCGCTGCCTGGACGCGTTCGCCGGCAGCGGCGCGCTCGGTTTCGAGGCGGCGTCGCGTGGCGCGGCCGAAGTGGTGCTGCTCGAACGCGACGCGCGGCTGGTGCGCGAACTGCAGGCGGCGCGCGAGCGCTTGAAGGCCGATGCGCTGCGCGTCGAGGCGGCCGACGCATTCGCGTGGATGAAGCGCTGCGAGGCCGGGCGCTTCGATCTCGTGTTCATCGACCCGCCGTTCGACGGCGCGCTGTTCGGCGAAGCGCTGGCGGCGAGCGCGCGCCTGGTCGCGGCGCAGGGGTTCGTCTACCTCGAATCGCCGCAAGTCTTTAGCGAGGCCTCGCTGAGCGAGTTGGGCCTCGCCGTCCACCGCCATGCGCGTGCCGGCCAGGTGCACGCACAACTGTTGCGTTCGACCACGACCGGCGCCGGCGCGGACGCTGCCGCCTAGGCATCGCCGATCGGTGTGGCCGAAGCGGGGATGCGGGTTGCCCTAAACTGTGCCGACCCTCTCGCGACGGGCTGCGGGGGATCGCGACCAGGAGAACAACTTGACGTCAGTTACTCGTCTCACTGCGGTCTATCCCGGCACCTTCGATCCGATGACGCTCGGGCATGAAGATCTGATGCGCCGTGCAAGCAGTTTGTTCGAGCGACTGATCGTCGCCGTCGCCGCCGGCCACCACAAGCGGGCGATGTTCTCGATCGACGAACGCCTGCAGATGGCGCAGGAGCTTTCGCAGCGCTACCCGAACGTCGAGGTGCTGACCTATCGCGGACTGCTGCGCGACTTCGTCGTCGAGAGCGGCGGCAAGGTCGTCGTGCGCGGGCTGCGCGCGGTGAGCGACTTCGAGTACGAGTTCCAGATGGCGGGCATGAACCGCAAGCTGATGCCCGAGGTCGAAACGCTGTTTCTCACGCCATCCGACCAGTACCAGTTCATTTCGAGTACCTTCGTGCGCGAGATCGCGATGCTTGGCGGCGAGGTGTCGCAGTTCGTCTCACCTTCCGTCAACCAGCGACTGCGGGAACGCACGCGCGACGCGATCTGAGAGTGGAAGGCAGGGCGTGGCGCTCATCATCACCGACGAATGCATCAATTGCGATGTATGCGAGCCCGAGTGCCCGAACGAGGCGATCTCGATGGGGCCGGAGATCTACCGCATCGATCCCGGCCGCTGCACCGAATGCGTCGGCCACTTCGACGAGCCGCAGTGCGTGCAGGTCTGCCCGGTGAGCTGCATTCCGCTCGACCCGGCGCACGTCGAAAGCCGCGAGACCCTTTGGGCCAAGTACCGCCGGCTGCAGGCGGCGGCAAGCACGCCGAGCGAAAGCGGCTGAGCCTGACCTATTGCGACGCGGCCGAAGCCGGTGCCTTGGGTTTGGCGGGCAGGCGCACCGTCAAGGGCTTGGAAGGATCGCGTGCCGGAGCCTTTTCGTACTTCGGCGCCGACGCCGCACCGCTCGGCGCACCGCTGGCTGCTACCTTCGGCGCCTTCGGCGGCTTTGCCTTGCGGCCTTCGGGCGCCGAGGCGGGCGCGTTGTCGCGGTCGAACTGCGCCGCGCGGCGCGCCTCGCCTGCAGCGACTGCCTGCGCGGCGGCGCGCTGCTCGGGCGTGCGCGGGTCGCTCGCGTCGATCGCCTTGCCGTCGGTGCACGGTGCCTGCTGATAGATGCGCCCGTCCGGTCCGCAGCGATAGATGGTCTGGGCGAGCGCAGCGGCCGGCAGCGTCAGCGCGGCGGCGGCGAGCCAGAGCGATCTCATGGCGCGGGCTCCTTCGGCGACGGCTCGATCGGCGCAGCAGGGCGGGGCGGCTTCGGGCGCGCCGGCCTGGCGTGCAGCTTCATCATCGCGCGCTCCATCTCGCCCGCAAGCAGCAGATCGAGCGCCGCGAGCGACAGCTCGATGCTCTTGTCGATCGCTTCGCGCTCGTCTGCCGCCGGCTTGCGAAGCACGTAGTCGACGACCTCGGACCTGACGCCCGGGTGCCCTATCCCCAGGCGCAGGCGCCAGAAGTCGGCGGCGCCGAGTTGAGCCTGGATGTCCTTCAGGCCGTTGTGCCCGGCTGCGCTACCGCCCTGCTTGAGCTTCACGTGTCCCGGCAACAGGTCGAGTTCGTCGTGCGCGACGAGGATCTGTTGCGGCTCGATCTTGAAGAAGCGCGCGAGCGCGGCAACCGACTTGCCGGACAGGTTCATGTACGTCATCGGCGCGAGCAAGTAGAGCGGCCCCGCGGCACGGTTCACGCGCGCGACATTGCCGAAGTAGCTTCGATCGGGGGCGAGCGTCGCGCGCAACTCGCGAGCGGCGCTGGCCAGCCACCAGAAGCCCGCATTGTGCCGGGTCGCGGCGTATTCCGGCCCCGGATTGCCGAGCCCGACGAGAAGACGAATCATGACGCCATTATCGAGTGCGACAGGCACGAAAAAGCCCCGCGCATGCGGGGCTGGTGAAGGGCGAACCGGCGTCGCCGGCAGGCCGGGCTACTTCTTGTTCTGCTTTTCCTTGGCCGGCGCCTTGGCGGCCTTGGCTTCGGGCGCTGCAGGCACCGCGGCGGCGGGTGCCGCTTCGGCCGCGGCGTCCGCGTCGGCGTCGGCCTTGGGCG
>CAZVNC010000077.1:0-8537 GCA_964628305.1 uncultured Ideonella sp. | reverse complement strand
TCGTCGAGGAAGGTGTTGATCACCTGCCGGTGGGCGCGCGCCTCGTCGAAGCAGCTCTGCTCGCAGCGCGCCGCGCCGACGCAGCTCATCGAGGTGCGCACCGCCGGCCCGGCGCCGCCGAGGTCAAAGCCCAGCTCGTTGATGGCGTCGAACGCATCCTGCACCTTGTCGGACTTCGCGCCCTGGAACATGATGTCACCCGACTGGCCGTGAAAGGCGATCAGCCCCGAACCATGCTCCTCCCAGATGTCGCACATCTTGCGCAGCACGGAGGTCGTGTAGTGCATGCCGGCCGGCGGCATGACGCGCAGCGTGTGGAACTCCGCGGCGTCGGGGAAAACCGCCTCGCCCTGGTCGTTCTTCAGTTCGGTAAAGCGCGGGATCACGCCGCCGCCGTAGCCGTAGACGCCGATCGTGCCGCCCTTCCAGTAGCCCTTCTTCGTCTGGTAGGACGTCTCGAGCTGACCCATCAGGTCGACCATGTAGTCCTTGTCCTTCGCCAGCCGCTTGAGGCCGGTGACGAAGCTCGGCCACGGGCCGCCCTCGAGTTGGTCGAGCATCGGCGTGTCATGTGGCTTCTTGGCCATAGCGCTTGTCTCCTTCGTGGCGGGGCCGGCGCGTGCATCATCGGGCTGCGCGCGAGACGAAGCGTCGTCGCACGGCCGGCACGCGCACGCCTTACCGGTGAGGCGAAGATAGACCGTTGACGGGGCAGCGCCATCACCCGAAAGGGCTATCCGCCGCTCCCCCGTACCGGGTATGGACCCCCGCACAGGCGACGCGCTCAATGCAAACTGGAGAGGACTTTCATGACAAGCGTTGTTCCACTCGCCCGCCTGCGCGCTCCGCTCGGCGGACAGGAGATCGAACTGCAACAGGTCGACTTCGACGGCGGCGGCATCAGCCTGCTGCGCACCCGGATCCGCGAGCGCAGCCGCTTCACGGTGTTCGACATCGACCCGGTGACCGCCCGCGAGTGGGGCGAGGCCCTGCTGCGCTGGGCGGACGGCACCGCGGCTTCGCAGTGAACGGCGTGGACGACGAACCTTCTGCGTCGATGATCGATGTGGCCTTCGCGCTGCAGGGCACGGTGCTGCCGCGCGAGCACCGCCGCGCGCTCGCCGCGGCGCTCGGGGCGAAGCTGCCGTGGCTCGCCGATCAGCAACACGCCTGGCTGCACCGGATCAACGTCTCCGAAGGTTGCGGCGCGCTCGCGCTGCTGTCGGGCCGCTCGCGACTGATGCTGCGCGTCGCGCGCGAGCGCGCCGCCGACCTCGATGCGCTCGTCGGGGCGGAGCTGACGATCGCCGGTCACCCACTGCGCCTGGGCTCGCCGCGGGTGCGCGAGTTGGTGCCGCACGCCACGCTCTATTCGCACCTCGTTGCGGCGGGGGACGCGAGCGAAGTCGGCTTCCTCGATGCAATGGCCGCCGAGCTTGCGATGCTGGACGTGCCGTGCCGCTGCATCTGCGGCCGTCAGCAAGCGGCCGAAGGCGGGACGCTTCGAGGCTTCAGCCTGATGCTCGACGGCCTGGCGCGCAGCGCATCGCTGCGCATCCTCGAATCCGGGCTCGGCGCCGAGCGGCGCTTCGGCTGCGGCATCTTCGTGCCGCACAAGTCGGCCGCCGCGGTCGGCGCCTGAGCGGCTGAGCGGCGCCACGACGAGGTTCGATCGATGAGCACGACACCGCACACGCCTGCGATGCGCGTCAAGAGCCACTGGTTCAAGCCGGAAAGCGCCAAGTCGCCCGCCGAGCAGGCGAGCGCGATGGCGTTCATCGTCTGGCGCGTCGCGCGCCAGATGCTCGAGCGCATGCGAGGCGCCGACTTCGCGATCGAAGCCGGCACGCCCTACTTCGGTTTCATGCGCGAGCTGCTCGTGTTCCTCGTCGCGCTCACCGACCGCATCGCCGCAGCGCGTCTCGCGCCGGCCGACCGCGTCGAATTCACGGTTGCCTTCGTCCGCCATCTGGCGCGCACGCTCGAGGGCAACGAGGACGACCTGCTCGGTGCGCCAGCGGACGGCGAACCGCGCCATGGCGACACCTTCATCGATCTGGTCAACGAGGTGACGCAACACTATGCCGAGTTCGGCGCCGCACCGGACGCGAGCGACGAAGACGCCGGCTTCGAGCCCGACTTCGCGTTCCTGCGCTATCTCGGGCACCGGCTCGAGCCGACGCTGCCCGAGAAGGACCGGCGCTGGGTCATCGACCAGGTCATGGCAGCCGAGGCGCCGGATGCGGTGGGTGTCGTGCAGCGTGCGATGCGCGACCTGCACGACACGTCGCCGCACCGTGCGCGGCGCACTTCGATGAGCGGGGATTGACGCCGTGCTTGCAGCGTCGCTCCGACCCGACCGCGTCAACGCGCGCGCCTTCGACCTCGACGACGACGCGGCGTACCGCCGCTGGCGCGACTGGAAGCTAGCCCATCGCGTGCCGGACGCCGAAGCGCTGACGGTCGACGTGACCGACCCGCGCGCCCTCGGCGCCGCCGAGCGCGACGCGCTGCTCGAACGCATAGCGCAGACGAACATGGCGCTCTACCGCTCGCCGCGCGCGGACGAGGACAAGGATCTGCCGCGCGCACTCGGCGCGCAGCTCGGACTGCGCCGGCTCGACGCCAACTGGCTCGCCGACGAGGACGGCATCTCCTGCATCGCGGTCTCGGACCGCAGCGACGGCCGCGGCGGCTTCATCCCCTACACCAACCGCGCGATCCGCTGGCACACCGACGGCTACTACCATCCGCAGCAGCGCCGGATCGAAGCGATGATCCTGCACTGCGTGCGGCCGGCGGCGCAGGGCGGCGCGACCGCGCTGCTCGACCACGAACTCGCCTACATCGCGTTGCGCGATGCCGATCCCGTCCACGTGCGCGTGCTGATGCAACCCGACGCGATGACGATCCCGGCGCGCGACGACGCAGGCGGCGTCGCCCGCGCGGCGCAGACCGGGCCAGTTTTCTCGCTCACCGCCGCCGGCCAGTTGCACATGCGCTACACCGCGCGCACCCGCAGCATCGCATGGAAGGCGGACGCCGCGGTACGTGCCGCCGTCGCCTGCCTCGAGGCGCTGCTCGCCGGCGATTCCCCGTGGGTCATCCGCACGCGGCTGGACGCCGGCATGGGCTTCGTCGGCCACAACGTGCTGCACGAACGCAGCGCGTTCAGCGACGATCCGGCGCGCCCGCGGCTGCTCTATCGCGCGCGGTTCCTCGACCGCGTCGCCGCGCCGCGGCCCGATGCCGACGTGGCGGCGCCTATCGCCGAAGCACCATGGCGCAATGGGTGACGGTCTGGCGCGCGGCGCAACTCGTCGGCGTGCCGCGCGGCGTGCTGCAGCGGCGCGTGCAGGCGGGCGAAATCGTGCTCGCCGACGGTCTGGTGTCGACCGAGCGGCTGCTCGAGCTCTATCCGCAGACCGAGATCGAAGCCTCGGGCATGTTCGAGCGCGCGACCCGAATCCGCGAGGAGGCGTTCGGCCGGCGCGTGCGCGAGCGGCTGCTGCCGAGCCAGGATGTGCTCGCGCAACGCCTGTTCGAGCAAAGCCGCGAGCTGGCCGACGTGCAACGCCACCTGCAGCGCTATCACGCGCTCGTCATCGCGCTGCGCGAGCGCCTGCGTGCGATGCGCGCGCAAGACGGCGCCGACGACTCCCGGCTGCTCGAACTGGAACGCCAGCTGACCGACGGGCTGGCGCGGGCGCTGGCCACTGAACCGGTCGATGTACTGGACGCCATGGACGACGTGCTCAAGGTGATGTCGGCGCAGGTCACGCTGCGCCCGAGCGGACACCAGTTCGTGGTCGAGGGCCACCTGACGCTGCTCGAGTCTGCGCTGCGCGCCGGGGTCAAGCTCAACTACGGCTGCGGCAACGGCACCTGCGGCATGTGCAAGGTGCGCGTGATCGCCGGTCAGGTCGCGCGCACGGGGCCTTCGGACTATCCGCTGTCGCAGTCCGAGAAGGCGCAGGGCTACGTTCTGTCCTGCGTGCACACCGCAGCCAGCAGCGAGCTGACGATCGAGACCCTGGAGGCCGGCGGCCCGGCCGACATCGCGCAGCAGACGATCGTCGCGACGGTGCGCGCGGTGAGTGCGCTCGGCGCCGACACGATGCGGCTGCATCTGCAGACGCCGCGCAGCCACCGGCTGCGCTTTCTCGCCGGCCAGTCGGTCACGCTCGGCCTCGCCGAGGGCGAGAATCAGCGCGCGAGCCATCCGATCGCGAGTTGTCCGTGCGACGACCGCAACCTGCATTTCTTCATCGCGCGCGATGAATCCGACGCGATCGCCGCGCGCCTGTTCGGCGCCGGTCTGAAGCCCGGCACGCCGGTCACGCTGTGGGGCCCGAGCGGCGAGTTCGTTCTCGACGACGCGCGGCGGCCGCTCGTCTTTGCCGCCTGCGACACCGCATTCGGCCCGGTGAACAGCCTGATCGAGCACGCGCTCTCCCTCGACGAAGCACCGGCCATCGCCCTCTTCTGGCTCGCCACCCGGCCGGACGGCCACTTTCTCGCCAACCAGTGCCGGGCCTGGTCGGAAGCCTTCGACAACTTCGAGGTCACGCTCTCGAACGGCGCCGACCCGGCACGCGGCGCAAGAGAGATGGCGGCTGCGATGCGCGCCGATCTGTTCGACATCGACTGCGCCTTCTACATCGCCGGGCCGGCCGCATTCGTCGACACGCTGCGCGCCGAACTCGATGCGGCCGGCGTGCCGCCGGCGCAGATCCGTTCGGAGATCGCCCCATGAACCCGGCGCGAAACCCGCCTCGCGCCGAGGCGGCACCCGACGACAAATGCAGCGGGGGCGAATCGTTCGCGCTGCAGGTGCTCGGCAACGACATGGCGCCCGAGTTCAACGACGGCGAGATCATCATCGTCGAGCCCGATGGCCTGCTGCAGGACGGCTCGTTCGTCCTCGCCCGTCACGGCGACGAGTGGCTGTTGCGCCAGTTGCAGCGCCGCGCTGACGGCTGGGCCTTGCGCGTCCTCAACCCGGCTTTCGCGGAGCGGCGCGAAATCGTGCTCGCGGACCTCTCCAGCGTGCACGGCGTCGTCATCCAGAAGGCCGTGCCGGGACGGCGCAGTGCGAGCAAGTTCTACATCTGAGAGCAGCAGGCAAAGATCGACATGCCCTACTACGTCTTCAACGTGAAGCCGATGGCGCAGCTCGAAAAGCTCGCCGAGTTCGACGCCTTCAGGGACGCTTCGGCCTTCGCCAAGGCGCAGCGCGCGCAGGACAGCGCGGACCGCAAGCGTCTGATCAAGGTGATGTTCGGCGAACACCAGCTTGCCGCCGAGGACTTGTTGAGCCAGGTGCGCGAACGCCCGCGCGAGGGGGATGATGACTAGCACTGCAACCCGGAAGCATCGAAACGTGAAATCGCGCCTTCGCGTGCATGGCGGCGTTGCAAGTCCTCGCAATAGCTTTGGCTATTGCTGCGGCTTGCGCCTTGCCCTGCGCGCGAATCCATCGATTTCACTTTGTTCCTCTACTTCCGTGTTGCAGCGCTAGCGCGACGCGCACGAGCGGCCTCTCGCCCGCGCCGTACCCGCCTCGATGACCTGAACGCCATGAACGATGCACCCTCCGCCTCCTGCTGCGCGGGCAGCAGCATCAACGCGTGCGTGTTCTCGAAAGCGCTGCTGGCGCGCGCCGCGAGTTGCGAGCTGTCCGCACGTGGCGTGCGTGGGGAGATGGAAGGCTTCGAATGTTCGTCGCCGGTGGCGCGCATCAACTGCGCGACGCTCGCCGCGCTGCTGCGCGAGCGCTCGCGCTTCGCGTTGCGCCTGCCCGCGGCGGGCCGGCCGCTGATGCACCAGCAGGCGATGCGGCTGCAGTGCGGCGGCCTTGCCGCGCTGCGCGAGACGCTTGGCGTCGCGGATCGCGACGTGCACCGCCTCGTCGCGAGCGCCCACGAGCGGCATGCGAGCTTCATGGATCTGCCCTGGCAGCCGCTCGTCGCGGCGATCGCCGCATGGACACCGCGCAAGCGCACCGGCCGGTGAGCCCGGGCGAGCGCGCCCGCCTCGCCCGGGCAGTCCAGACGAACTGCGACATCGCCGATGCGCACCATGCGGCCGACATGACGCTGTGCGTCTATCTGCTGCAGATGCGCGAATACTTCCGCTGGGAGCGCCGCGCAGCGCTCGATGCGGTGCTCGCACGCGACGAGATCGGCACCTGGATCGAGCAACGCGAATCGCTCTGGTCGACGTTCGAGGACGCGCCGTTCATCGCCCTGCCCTGCCCTGGCGTGGACGCGGATGTCGATCCGTTCGATGTCGCGACGATGAATCTGCACTTGCTGCCGGCCGGGTTGCTCTATGGCGCCGGGCTCGTGGCGAGCCATCGCCCGGTGTTCTTTCTTGCCGAGCTGCATAGCGCGTCGCAGCGCGACGGCCTCGCCGTGTTGAGCGCCGGGCGCGAACTGGCGCGCGGCCTGCTCGCCCCGCCCGCGGCGCTCGACGCGACGCCGCAGGCACCGGCGATCGTGCTGCGGCGCGAAGCCATCGCGCGCTGGGGATGGGAGAAGTTCGAGACCCATGCATTGCATCGACTCACGGGCAGCGCGCTGCACGCTGCTGTCGAGGCGTACGGCTTCGAGCGCGGCTTTCACGCCGCGCTGCCGCGCTGGCTCGCCGAGCAGGGCGAGGCGATGGTGCTGCACGAGATCGGCGAACATCGGGCCGGCGAACTGCTCGGCGCGCAATGGGCCGCGTTGCGGCTGTCGCTTCCGACGCGCCGCGGCGACCTGCATGCGCGCGCGGTGCGCGATCATCTGGCCGACTTCATCGTCACCCTGCCGACCCTGCTCGATCGCGATGCGAAGGCGTCGATCCACGTCTGGTTCGCGAACTACGACGGCGTGCGCGAACTGCTGTTCCCGGCGCTGAAGGACAGCTACGCGGCTTGGCGCGCGGGTGACGGCGGACGCGCACTGCGCGCTGCGATCGCCAGCGGCAAGGCGCATTTCACGCAGCTCGCCACGCAGGCCCTGCAGCTTCATGCCGAGGGGCGCGGCGGCGCCGCGATCGAGAGCCTGCTGACCGCGCCGCAGGCAAGGCTCGAGCAATGAAGCAGCGCCCGGGCGCGAATCGCGCGGCGCGCTGCGTCGCGCGCTACGGCGCCGGCTTCGTCAGCGTCATCGCCCCGCGGATCTGCCCGACTCGGTAGCCTGTGGCGCGATCATCCGGATAGAGCGCCGCCAGCTTTGCCTTGACAGCCGGGCTCAGCTGTTCGACGGGGCCGTGGCAGGCAAGGCAGAGTTCGCCGGTCGGCAATGCGCGCATGAAGCGATACACCGTCTTGCCGTCTTCGCGCACCGCCTCGTAGCGTTCCAGCGTGGCAGCGGGTTCCTGTGCGGCGGCGCGGCGATCGAAGTCTTCCAGTGCCGCACGTTCCCAGGCGTCGGGTACCGCCTTCGGGTTTCGATTGCGCAGGCTGACGCGCTTGACGTTCCAGCCCGTCTGTTGCGAGGCAGCGCGGGCCAGCGCCGGCGCCTGCACCTGACAGACGGCGATCGCGCCCTCGGGGCCGGACTTCGCGATCTCCGCCTGCAGCACCGCGAGCAGTTTCGGCGGCACGTCCATCGAGATCGCGCGCGCCTCGGCGACCCAGGCTTCCTCGGCCGCCTGGGCGGGCGCGCCGGCAGCCCACAGCGCGAATGCCGCGCATGCGGCCAAAGTGCGTGCTTTCATTCCAGCTCCTCCTTCCATAGTGTGTACTTGAGCGTCGCCACCGAGCCGGCGACGATCGCGCCGGTCGCGATGAACGAGCCGATCGCAAGCGTCGACAGCCCCGAGATGCCTTGCCCGATCGTGCAGCCGAGCGCCGTCACGCCGCCGAAGCCCATCAAGACGGCGCCGAAGAGCTGGTTGCGCAAGTCGTGCACCGAAGCAAAGCCCTCCCAGCGGAAGGTCCGGCTCGTCAGCGCGTGGGTTGCCGAGCCTGCGACGACACCAACCACACTGGCGATGCCGAAGGTCGCAGTCAGCGACGTGTCGGTCCAGCGCATCAACAACTCCAGGCTGTAGGCGAGCGGTGCGATGAAGCTGAGCGATTCGATGGTCCGCGTGTTGGTCGCGAAGTAGACCGTCTCGAGCGTCTCTGGGTTCTCGCCATGGCCGAGGTGGCCGCTCAGATACCAGCCTGCGACGACCAGCGCGCCGAGAGCCACGCCGGCGACAAGCTGCACCCGGTTGGCACGAAAGCGGCGGTCCCTGAACACGAACAGCAAGAGCGCCGCAGCGACGATGGCGGCGACGCCGACCAGTGCCGCTTTGGGTTCGACTCCGGCGAGACGCGCGAATGCGGTCGCCAGGCTCTGGTCGGACCAGCCGCGCTCGCCGAGATTGATGCTGACCGGATCAAGCAGCGTCGCGCGCCACTGCCCGCGCGGTGCATTGCGGTCGATCGCGATGTTCTTGATGACCGAGCCGGCCTCGCGCGCTTCCTGCAGGCGCAGGCGACGGAATTCGGTGCCGTTCGGACGATAGACGACGAGCGTCGATTGGCGGTTTGCGATCGC
>CAZVNC010000076.1:0-8624 GCA_964628305.1 uncultured Ideonella sp. | reverse complement strand
CCTCCGAGATGCGGTCGATCGGGTCGAGCACGCGGCTGTCCGATGCGGCGATCGGGTCGTCCGTCATCGCTGCGCTGCGGCGCTCACCGGAGTCGGGTTCGACATGTCGTCCTGGGCCATCGATCGATCGCACCGCCTGTCTTCGTCGATTGTGACAGCGTGTCGAAGAGGGGCCCGCGCTCTGCATCCCGCAACGCTCGAGGCCGGACCGAGCCGCTATCATCTTGTGCGCCGCACAATGCCTGCGACGACAGGCGCTGCACGATGGCGCAATTCAGTCTGGCGAAGGAACTCGAGAAGTGACCGAACTCAACGAACGTCTGACCCGTTCTCAACGCATTGGCGGGGCCGTGGCGAAGGTCCATGCGAAGGCCGGGATACGCAACGCCGGGTGCGGCAACGCGGCGCGGTGCTCGAGGGCGGAAGTGACGACATGCGCAACCTGACCTTCGACGAAATCGAGATCGGCCGTCCGCGCACCATCTCTCGCCTGCTGAGCCGCCCCGACATCGAGGCGCTCGCCTTCGCGGCCGGCACCTTCGACACCTTCGAACTGGACGGCAACGGCGACCGCTCCGCCGAATCGGTGCAAGCGGTCAGCGCGGCGACGCTGATCGTCCACCTCGTGAATCGGCAGTTCCCCGGCGCCGGCAGCGTTATCGTCGAAGAGAGCTTCGCGTTCGACGGCGCGCTGAAGACCGGCGATACGGTCGTCGCGACCTTGACGCCGATCGCGAAGGACGCCGCACGGCGTGCCGTCACGCTCGAGTGTGCGGTCGTCGACGGTGCCGGGCACAGGCTGCTCGCCGGCCGGATCGTCGTGCTCGCGCCGAGCGTCGGCGGCGAGCAGCCCGAGAGCGCGCCGACCGAGGTCATCTTCAGGCGCACCGATGCGCTGGGGCGCCTGATCCGGCGCGCCGCGCAGGGCGCGCCGATCCCGACCGCGATCGTCCATCCGTGTGACCGCGACTCCCTGCTCGGCGCGGTCGAGGCCGCACGGCGCGGCCTGATCGAGCCGGTGCTGGTCGGCCCCGAGGCGCGGATTCGCGCTACGGCGCTGGCCGCCGAGGTCGACCTCGCGCCGTACCGCATCGTCGGTGTCGAGCACAGCCATGCGGCGGCGGCGCGTGCCGTCGCCCTGGCGCTCGCTGGCGAGGTGGCCGCGCTGATGAAGGGCAGCCTGCACACCGACGAGCTGATGGCCGCCGTCGTCGCCCGCAACGGCGGGCTGCGCACCGCGCGCCGAATCAGCCACGTCTTCCTGCTCGACGTGCCGTCCTATCCGCGGCTGCTGCTCGTGACCGACGCTGCGGTGAACGTCGCGCCCGACGTCGCGACCAAGGCCGACATCCTGCAGAACGCGTTCGACCTCGCGCATGCGATCGGCATCGATGAACCCAAGGCCGCGGTGCTGGCCGCGGTCGAGACCGTGAACCCGGCGATGGCGGCGACGGTCGACGCCGCGATGCTGTGCAAGATGGTCGATCGTGGCCAGATCAGCGGCGGCCTGGTCGACGGCCCGCTCGCGTTCGACAACGCGATCAACGAGGAGGCGGCACGCATCAAGGGCATCACCTCGCCGGTCGCGGGGCGGGCCGACATTCTGCTCGCGCCGAACCTCGAGGCGGGCAACATGGTCGCCAAGCAACTGCAGTATCTGGCCGGCGCCGACAGCGCGGGCATCGTGCTCGGCGCCCGCGTGCCGATCGTGCTGACAAGCCGCGCCGACACGGTGCGCAACCGGCTCGCGTCGGCCGCGGTGATGAAGCTGCTGGCGCAGGCGCAGAGCGCCGCGGCGGCGGCGAAGGCGGCCGGAGTCTGAAGATGGCGGACGCGATCGTCGTGTTGAACGCGGGCTCGTCAAGCCTGAAGTTCTCGCTCTTCGTGGCGCGCGGCAACGATCTCGAGCTGCAACTGCGCGGCCAGGTCGAGGGCCTCTTCACCGCGCCGCGTTTCGTCGCCAAGGACGCCGACGCAAGCGTCGTGGCGGAAAAGTCGTGGGGCGAGGGTGTGCGGCTCGGCCACGAAGGCGCGCTCGAACACCTGCTCGGGGTGCTGCGTGAACACAATGCAGGCGACCGCCTGATCGGCGTCGGCCATCGGGTGGTGCACGGCGGGCCGGCCTACGACCGGCCGCTGCGCGTCGACGCGCAGACGCTCGACGCGCTGCGCGCCTTCGAGCCGCTCGCGCCGCTGCACCAGCCGCACAACCTGGCGCCGATCCGCGCCCTGCTCGAGCGCCAGCCGTCGCTGCCGCAGGTGGCGTGCTTCGACACCTCGTTTCACCGCGGCAATCCGGATCTCGCGCAGATGTTCGCGCTGCCGTACGAGATGTTCGAGCAGGGCGTGCGGCGCTACGGCTTTCATGGCCTGTCCTACGAATACATCGCCTCGGTGCTGCCGGCGTTGGATACGGCCGCGGCGGCCGGGCGCACGATCGTGCTGCACCTGGGCAACGGCGCCAGCATGTGCGCGCTGCAGGGCGGGCGCAGCGTCGCCAGCACGATGGGCTTCACCGCGCTCGACGGACTGATGATGGGCACGCGCACCGGCAGCCTCGACCCCGGCGTCGTGCTCTACCTGATGAGCGCGCGCGGGATGGACGTGGCGGCGGTCGAGAAGCTGCTCTACAACCAGTCCGGGCTGCTCGGCGTCTCGGGCGTTTCGAGCGACATGCGCGGTCTGCTCGCGAGCGACGCACCGCGCGCGCGGCTCGCGATCGACCTCTACCTGTACCGCATCCGCCGCGAACTCGGCTCGCTCGCCGCCGCGCTCGGCGGGCTTGACGCGATCGTCTTCACCGCCGGCATCGGCGAGAACGCGGCCGCGATCCGCGCCGCGGTGATCGACGACGCGCAGTGGCTCGGGGTGCAGCTCGACACCGCAGCGAACGACGCCGGCGCGACGCAACTGCACTCCGCGGCGAGCAGGGTGAGTGTGTGGCGAGTGCCGACCAACGAGGAGCTGATGATCGCGCGCCACACCCGCGACGTGCTGAACGGAACCACAAAGACGAACGCGTCATGACCACGACAGCGGCCGCCGATCGCGTATTGGCGGGCAAGAAGGCGCTCGTCGTCGGCGTCGCCAACGAGTACTCGATCGCCTGGGGCTGCGCGAAGGCATTCCACGAACTCGGCGCCGACGTTGCGCTGACCTATCTGAACGAGAAGGCCAGGCCCTTCGTCGAGCCGCTTGCCCAGAGCATCAACGCGCCTATCCTCGCGACGCTCGACGTCGAGCAGCCGGGCCAGATGGAGGCGCTGTTCGAGCGGCTGCAGCGCGAGTGGGGGCGGCTCGCCATCGCGGTGCACTCGATTGCCTGGGCGCCGAAGGACGACCTGCAGGGCGGCCTGCTCGACTGCTCGGCGGCCGGCTTCGCGCGCGCGATGGACGTGTCCTGCCATTCGTTCATCCGCCTCGCGCGCGCCGTCGCGCCGCTGATGACCGACGGCGGCTCGCTGTTCGCGATGAGCTGCCACGGCGCGCAGAAGGTGATCGACAACTACAACCTGATGGGGCCGGTGAAGGTGGCGCTCGAGGCGGCGTGCCGCTATCTCGCCTTCGAGCTTGGCGCGCGCCGCATTCGCGTCCATCCGATCTCGCCCGGGCCGCTGAAGACGCGCGCCGCGTCGGGACTGAAGGACTTCGACCTGCTGCTTGCCGAGGCCGCGCAGAAGGCGCCGATCGGCGAGTTGGTCGACATCATGGACGTGGGCTTCGCCTGCGCCTATCTGGCCACCCCCTACGCGCGCCGCATCACCGGCGGCACGATCTGCATCGACGGCGGAGTGCACGTGGTGGCGTGACGGCTCGGCAAAACGCGCAGGAAGCGTGGCTGGCGCTGACAATCGGCATGCCAGACCCTTGCAATGACCCCGTACTGTTTTCAGGGCCAACGCATGCACAAATTGATCGGCCTCTCGCTGCTCGCCCTGCTGATGGGTTGCGCTACGACCTCGTCGCCCGACCAGGGCTCGACGTGCATTCGCGGCGATCCGGGCGGTTCCCAGCGGTGCCAGGCCGAGACATACCGTTACGCGCCCTGAAGCCGCTGCGTGGGCAAGCGCGCGGCTCGATCCTTCGCGCAGGGGCGCAGGTCTGCCCAATGAAAAGGGCCTGGCGCGAGCCAGGCCCTTGATTCAATTGGTGCCGGTGAGAAGAGTCGAACTCCCGACCTTCGCATTACGAATGCGCTGCTCTACCAACTGAGCTACACCGGCGAAAGCCGCGCATTCTATCAAAGCGGGTGCGCGGCTTTGGACATGGCGCTGCTACTTCAACGCGAACGGTGGTAGGCGCTTCTTCACGGCGGCGTTCTTCAGCGTGACGTACTTCGGCAGGCCGTCCCTGGCATAGGCCGGGTAGTCTTCGCCGCGGATCAGCGGGGCAAGGTAGCGCTTGCACCTGTCGGTGATGCCGAAACCGTCCTTCGTGATGAAGTTGCGCGGCATGAACTTCTCGACGTTCGCCACCTTGGCGAGCGGCGCGGTGCCGATCCGGTAGCGATACGGCGCATCCGACGTGCGCTCGATGGTCGGCATCACCGCGTTGTGCCCGGCGAGCGCAAGCTCGACCGCCTTCGCGCCGACCTCGTAGGCCTGTTTGACGTCGGTGGCCGATGCGATGTGGCGTGCCGATCGCTGCAGGTAGTCGGCGACTGCCCAGTGGAACTTGTGGCCGAGCGCGTCCTTCACGATGCCGGCGATGACGGGCGCCGCGCCGCCGAGCTGGGCGTGCCCGAAGGCGTCGCGCGTGCCCTGTTCGGCGAGGAACTTGCCGTCCGCGGTGTGGCAGCCCTCGGAGACGACGACGGTGCAGTAGCCGTGGGACTTCACGAGAGCATCGACGCGGGCGACGAACTTCGCCTGGTCGAACGCGATCTCCGGGAACAGCACGACGACCGGGATGCCGTGGTCCTCGATCAGCCCGCCGGCGGCGGCGATCCAGCCTGCGTGGCGGCCCATGACCTCGAGCACGAACACCTTGGTCGAGGTGCGCGCCATCGAGCGCACGTCGAACGACGCTTCGAGCGCCGAGACGGCGACGTACTTGGCGACGGAGCCGAAGCCGGGGCAGCAGTCGGTGATCGGCAGATCGTTGTCGACCGTCTTCGGGACGTGGATCGCCTGGATCGGATAACCCATCGCCTGCGACAACTGGCTCACCTTGAAGCAGGTGTCGGCCGAATCGCCGCCGCCGTTGTAGAAGAAGTAGCCGATGTCGTGGGCGCGAAAGACCTCGATCAGTCGTTCGTACTCGGGCCGGTTCGCGTCGAGCGACTTCAGCTTGTAGCGGCACGAGCCGAAGGCGCCGGCGGGCGTGCTGCGCAGGCCGCGGATCGCCGCCGCCGACTCCTTGCCGGTGTCGATCAGGTCCTCGGTCAGCGCGCCGATGATGCCGTTGCGGCCGGCGTAGACCTTGCCGATTCGATTCCTGTGCTTGCGCGCGGTCTCGATCACGCCGCAGGCGGAGGCGTTGATGACGGCGGTGACGCCGCCGGACTGGGCGTAGAACGCGTTCTTGCTTGGCATCTTTGGTGTCCTCGATTCGGGCGGAAGATGGCGGGTGCCGCTTCAGGCGGGTGTCGCGAGCGCGCGCTCGACGATCTCGCGCACGTCGTTCGACAGCCCGGGCCGGGCCGCGACGCGCGCCAGCGCATCGCGCGCCGCGCCGCGATAGGGTTCGACGAGCGAGCTCCACCGGTCCAGCGCACGCTCGATGCGCGATGCGAGCTGCGGGTTCACGGCGTCGAGCTCGATCACGCGATCGGCCCAGAACGCATAGCCTGCGCCATCCGCGCGATGGAAGGCGGCCCGGTTCGCGTTGCAGAATCTGCCGATCAGGCTGCGCACGCGGTTCGGGTTGCGCAGCGAGAAGTCGGGGTGGCGCAGCAGCTCGCGCACGCGCTCGAGGACGCTGCCCTCGTGCTCGGGCATGCCGGCCTGCAGCGAGAACCACTTGTCGATGACGTCCGGCTCGTTGCGAAACAGCGTGTGGAATCGCGCCAGCGCGGCGTCGGCAAGCGCGCTGCGCGAGAAGATCAGGGCATCGACGGCGCCGAGGCGGTCGGTCATGTTGCTGGCGTCGCGCGCGAGCCTGGCCGCGCGCTCGGGCCACTCGGCGTCGCCGCGCTGCTGCGCGTCGAGGCAGGCCATCGCAAGCGCGAGGTTGGCGAGCGAGCGGCGCCCGGCCGATGCGGCATCGGGCGAGTAGGGGCCGTCAACGCGGTGCGACGCGTAGGCCTGATGCCAGTCGTCGCGCAGGTGTTGCGCAAGTTCGAGTTGCAGCGCGCGGCGCGCGGCATGAATCGCGGGCGGATCGACCGCGGTGAGCTGCTCGGCGATGTAGCTCTCGCTCGGCAGTGTCAGCAGCAGCGCCTTGAACGCGGGGTCGAGCTGCGGATCGCGCAGCGCGCCCCGCATCGCTTGCGCGAACGCGGCGTCGAGCGTCGGCGGTCGGCCCTCTTGCAGAGCAGTCAGCAGTCGGGCGAGCGCCATGCGCTGCCCCGCTTCCCAGCGGTTGAAGGCGTCGCTGTCGTGCTGCAGCAGGGTCAGCAGTTCGGCGTCGCCCAGCGTGTCGGACAGGATCACCGGGGCTGAGAAGCCGCGCAGCAACGAGGGCACGGGCTCGGCGTCGATGTCGACGAAGGTGAAGAAGTTTCGCGCGGCATCGAGCACCAGCACGCGCTCGAAGACGGGTTCGGCCGGCGCGGCTTCACCCTCCAGCCGCAATGCGATCGGCTTGCCTTCGTTCGTCAGCAGCCCGACGCGAACCGGGATGACGAGCGGCTCGGCGGCCGCGCCCGCCGCTGCGGGGAGGTGTTGATCGAGCGCCAGCGTGTAGCTGCGGCTCGCCGCGTCGTACCGTCCGCGCGCGTTCACGCGCGGCGTGCCGGGCTGCGCGTACCATCGCTTGAACTGGGCCAGGTTCGCCGCAAGCAGGCTGTCGGGATTCGCGTCCGCGATCGCCTGCGCGAAGTCGTCACACGTCACCGCCTGGCCGTCGTGGCGCTGCACGTACTGCGTCATGCCGCGCGCGAAGCCGGCGCGGCCGACGAGCGTCTGCATCATGCGCACCACTTCGGCGCCCTTGTCGTAGACGGTCGGCGTGTAGAAATTGCTGATCTCGACGTAGGCGTCGGGTCGCACCGCATGCGCCATCGGGCCGGCGTCTTCCGAAAACTGCGCGTAGCGCAACTGGCGCACGTCGGTGATGCGCTTGACGGCGCTCGCGCTCGCGCTGCCCGCCATGTCCATGCTGAATTCCTGGTCGCGAAAGACGGTCAGGCCCTCCTTCAGGCTGAGCTGGAACCAGTCGCGGCAGGTGATGCGGTTGCCGGACCAGTTGTGGAAGTACTCGTGGCCGACAATGCTTTCGATGCCGGCGTAGTCGTCGTCGGTCGCGACCATCGGGCTCGCGAGCACGCAATCGGTGTTGAAGATGTTGAGGCCCTTGTTCTCCATCGCGCCCATGTTGAAGTCGCCGACGGCGACGATCATGAAGCGCTCGAGGTCGAGTGCGAGGCCGAAGCGCGCTTCGTCCCAGACGATGCTCGCGATGAGCGAATTCATCGCGTGTTCGGTCTTGTCCAGATCGCGGCGGCGGACGTAGATCTGCAGCAGGTGGTCGCGTCCGGCGCGAGTGCGGATAGGCTGCTCGCGCGCGACGAGGTCGGCGGCGACGAGGGCGAACAGATAGCAAGGTTTCGGGAACGGATCGTGCCACGTCGCGAAATGGCGGCCGCCTTCGAGTTCGCCCTGTTCGACGAGGTTGCCGTTGCACAGCAACACCGGGTAGGCTATGCGGTTCGCGCGCAGCGTGACGGTGTAGACGCTCATCACGTCGGGCCGGTCGAGGAAGTAGGTGATGCGCCGAAAGCCCTGCGCCTCGCACTGCGTGAAGAGCCCGCCGCCCGACGTGTAGAGGCCGGAGAGCGCGCTGTTGCGCTCGGGCGCGCAGGTGTTGCGGATCTCGAGCGTGAACGCGTCGGCGCTCGGGGCGTCGATCACGAGCATGCCGTCCTCGTTGCGAAACGACACGCTCTGACCGTCGGCCTGCACGCGCAGCAGGTTCAGCTCCTCGCCGTGCAGGCGCAGCGGCTCGGCGCCGAGCCCGGGGTTGCGCTCGACGCGCATCCGGCTCGTGACCAGGGTCTTGGCGGGGTCGAGGTCGAAGCTCAGCTCGACGCTGCGGATCCAATACGCCGGCGCGCGGTATGCGTCGCGCCGGATCACGTGGGGCGTGCCTTCATCCATGTCGGAACGTCGTCTCCTTCGGTTATCGAACGCCTTGCTTCAGGCTTGCCTCGATGAAGCCGTCGAGGTCGCCGTCGAGCACCTTCTGCGTCGCCGACACCTCGTGGCCGGTGCGCAGATCCTTGATGCGGCTGTTGTCGAGCACGTAGGAGCGGATCTGGTGCCCCCAGCCGACATCGGTCTTGCTGTCCTCGAGCCTTTGCTGCTGCTCCTGCTGCTTCCTCAACTCGTGTTCGTACAGGCGCGAGCGCAGCATCTGCCAGGCCTCGTCGCGGTTGCGGTGCTGGCTGCGGTCGTTCTGGCACTGCACGACGATGCCGGTCGGGATGTGCGTCAGGCGCACCGCCGAGTCGGTCTTGTTGATGT
>CAZVNC010000075.1:0-8626 GCA_964628305.1 uncultured Ideonella sp. | reverse complement strand
GCAAGGCCTGCACGTCCCAATCGGCAAGCGCCACCCCGTCGAGCGTGATGACGCCGCTCGTCGGCTCCAGGAAGCGTGCAAGCAGGTTGATGAGGCTGGACTTGCCAGCGCCCGATGGGCCGACGAGGGCGACCGATTCGCCGGCCGCGATCTCGAGCGTCACGCGCTCGAGCGCGGCGCCGGCTTGATCCTCCTTGTAGCGCAGCGTCACGTTTCGAAGTTCCAGTTCACCGCGGGAACGGCCGGGGTCGAAGCTGCCGCCGCGCTCGCACGGGGTATCGTCGATCAGCTTCACGCCGCGTTCGAGCGCGGCCATGCCGCGTGCAATCGGCCCTGACACGCCCGAGAGGCCCTTGATCGGCGAGATGAGCATCAGCATCGCCGTGATGAATGCGGCGAAGCCGCCCACCGTGCCGCCCGAGCTGCCGGCCTGCCACAGCGCAACGACCAGTACCGCCGAGAGTGCGCAGGCTGCAAGCACCTGCGTCAGCGGCGTCGTCAGCGAACCCGCGGCGACGGCCTTCATCGACAGCCGGCGCAGTCGCTCGCTGCTCTGTGCGAAACGGTTTCGCTCGGTCGGTTCGGCGCCGTGAAGACGCACGATCCGCCAGGCCTGCACGTTCTCCTCGACCACGTAGGCAAGCTCGTCGGTGGCCGCCTGCCCGGCGACCGCCAGCCGGTGAACCCGCTTCGTGATGGCGCGGATCGCCAGCGCCACGGCGGGCAACAGTACGGCGACGAAGAACGTCATCTGCCAGTTGAGCCAGAGCAGGTAACCCAGCAGTGCAATCAGCGAAAAGGTGTCCTTGACGACGCCCACCACCGAGCCGACAAGCTGCGACGCGCCGTTCTGGGCTTCATAAACCAGCGTGTTGGTGAGCCCGCTCGCGCTGTGGGTGCTGAACAGGCCGGGCTGGACCTTCAGCAGGTGGTCGAACATCGCCCGCCGCATGACATCGAGCCCTTGATTGGCGGCCCACGACAAGGCGTACTGCGCGACCCAGCCCGCCGCGCCGCGCAATGCGAACAAGCCGACGATCACGATCGGCACCAGCCAGAGTGGAATGGCACCTGCCTGGAAGCCCTCGTCGAGCAGCGGCTTCATCAGGGCCGGCAACACCGGCTCGGTTGCCGAGCCGACGAGCGACGCGACCGCCGCGACCGCGAAGCCTGCCCGTGCGCTGCTGAAGTACGGTGCGATTCGGGCGAGGCGTTGCTTGAGGGTCGGCATGAGGCTGAGGGCAGGGCGGCGCGACCGATTATCCGCTGCGCGTCGGGCTGTTCGGGCCCGCAGGCGGACTGTCGAAGCGAGGCTGCCTACAATGTTTCATCCGATCCTCGCCCCATGTCCCGAGCGCACGACATCGACAAGCCCCTGTCATCCACACCACGCGCGGCGCAGGTTGCCATCTGCCGGCGCGCCGGCTGCCGGTCAGCCGATCCGTGCGGCGAGTTCGCCTGCCGGCTCGAGCGAGGAACTTTCGAACGGTGAGCCAGTCTCGCGCCTGCACGCCACGCCGTCCCGGCGATCCGGTGGCCTTCTGTGAGGCCGCGATGGGCAATGCCCGCTGACGACGACAAATTTGGAACGATCCTGATGCAACGAGAAGATCTGCCTCCCGGGTTCTGGTCGCGCCGCGGCGTGCTCGCGGCAAGCGCGTCGATCCTGACGCTGCCGATCGGCGCCCCGGCGCAGGCGCAGTTCCGGGTCGAGATCACGGGCGTCGGCGGCACCCAGTTGCCGATCGCGGTGACGAAGTTCAGGGATGAAGACAAGGTGCCGCAGCCGGTGTCCGCCATCATCCGCGCCGACCTCGAGCGCAGCGGCCTATTCCGACTTGTCGATGCGCCTGAGGTGGTCGACGAGACGGCGCAGCCGGCGCTTGCCGATTGGCGTGCGCGCGGCGCCGACGCGCTGTTGACCGGGTCGGCCGCGCGCCTCGCCGACGCCCGCTTCGACGTGCGCTTCAGGCTGTGGGATGTCGTCAAGGGTCAGGCCGTGCTCGGGCAGAGCGCGGCGGTGCCGGCGGCCGATCTGCGGCTCGCCGCACACCGCGTGGCGGATGCCGTCTACGAGAAGTTCACCGGCGAGAAGGGCGTGTTCTCGACCCGCATCGCGTTCGTGACGAAGGCCGGCAAGCAGTACACGCTGCGCATTGCGGACGCGGATGGCGAGGGCGGGCAGGTCGCGCTGACGAGCCCGGAGCCGATCATCTCGCCCGCCTGGTCGCCCGACGGGCGCGAGGTGGCGTATGTCTCGTTCGAGACCCAGAAGGCGGTCGTCTGGATCCAGGAAGTGGCGACCGGCAGGCGCCGTGCAATCGCCAACTTTCGCGGTTCGAACAGCGCGCCGGCGTTCGCGCCGGACGGCAGTTCGCTCGCCGCGACGCTGTCGCGCGACGGCGGCTCGCAGATCTACCTGATGGACCGCAACGGTGGCAACCTGCGCCGCTTGACGACGAGCGCTTCGATCGACACCGAGCCGGCGTTCTCGCCCGATGGCAAGAGCCTCTTCTTCGTCAGCGATCGCGGCGGCGGCCCGCAGATCTACCGCATGCCCGCGGGCGGCGGCAGCGCGCAGCGCGTGACTTTCGCCGGCGCCTACAACGTGAGCCCGGCGATCAGCCCGGACGGCCGCAAGCTGGCCTACGTTTCGCGCCAGGGCGGCGGTGCGATGCGGCTGACGTTGATGGATCTGGCCGGCGACGCCCCGCCGCGCGCGCTGTCCGACGGCAGCAACGACGAGCGGCCGAGCTTCGCGCCGAACGGCAGCCTGATCCTGTACGCCAGCCGCGCCCAGGGCCGCGACGTGCTGATGACGACCACGCTCGACGGCAGAATCAAGACCACGCTCGCAGTGTCGCAGACCGACGTGCGGGAACCCGTGTGGGGCCCTTTCGGGCGCTGACCCACAATTCACTCGAGGAGGAAAGTTCCGATGAAGACGATGCAATGGCGATGGGTTCTGGCAGCGGCCGCGCTGGTGTTGGCCGGCTGCGCGTCGCAGACGAAGCTGGATGAGGGCGCGCCGGTCGAAACGCGCACGCCGACCAGCGTGAGCGATGCCGCCTCCGCCGCCGGCAGCGCGAGCGGGACGCCGCAATCGCAAGTCACCCCGGTCGACCTGAACAAGCAGAACGCCGACGCGCTGAAGGCGACGCCGCGCGTGATCTACTTCGACTTCGACAGCTACATCGTGAAGGATCAGTACCGCGACATCGTCGAGCTGTATGCGAAGGTGCTGTCGTCGGATCGCGCTCGCCGGCTCGTGATCGAAGGCCACACCGACGAACGCGGCAGCCGCGAATACAACCTCGCGCTCGGCCAGCGGCGCGCCGAAGCGGTCGCCAAGGCGATCGAGCTGCTCGGCGCGAACGCTTCGCAGATCGAGTCGGTGAGCTTCGGCAAGGAGCGTCCGGCGGTTCCGGGCAGCGACGAGGCGGCGATGGCGCAGAACCGCCGCGCAGTGTTGAAGCTGCAGTGATGTTGCGGCGCCAGGACACTGCACGCAGCCGCATGCGCGCCGCGTTCGCGCTGGTTGCCCTCGCGGCAGCGCTTGCCGCGCCGGCGGCGCGCGCGGCGCTGTTCGAGGACGACGAGGCGCGCAAGGCGATCCTCGATCTGCGCCAGCGCGTCGATCAGAACAACGCTCAACTGACGGCGCGCCAGACCGAGCAGGTCGAGCAGATGCGGCGCAGCATGCTCGACCTCTCGAACCAGATCGAGGCGCTGCGCGGCGAGATCGCCAAGCTGCGCGGCTCGAACGAGCAACTCGCGCGCGATCTGGCCGACGTGCAGCAGCGCCAGAAGGACATGGCGCAGAGCACCGACGCGCGCCTCGCCAGGTTCGAACCGCAGATGGTCACGGTCGACGGCAAGGAGTTCAACGCCAGTCCCGAAGAGCGCCGCGCCTACGACGACGCGATGGCCATGGTTCGCAAGGGCGACTTCGCGGCCGCCGTCGGCGCGTTCACCGCGTTCCAGAAGCGCTTCCCGAAGAGCGGCTACACCGAGTCGGTGCTGTTCTGGCTCGGCAATGCGCAGTACGGCAAGCGCGACTACGCGCAGGCGATAGGCAGCTTCCGCTCGCTGGTGACGGCGGTGCCGGACAGCCCGCGCGCGCCGGAAGCCATGCTTTCGCTGGCGAACAGCCAGCTCGAGCTGAAGGACGCGAAGGGCGCGCGCAAGACGCTCGACGACCTGCTGAAGACGTATCCGAAGTCCGAAGCCGCGCAGGCCGCGCGCGAGCGCATCGCGGCATTGAAGTAGCAAGCAATCGTGAACCCGACGGCGCCCGACATGCAGGCGCTAATCTGGCAGGTGCTGATCTGCGCCTTCGTGCTCGCCGGCGTGTTCGGCGCGATCGCGCAGCGCACGCACTTCTGCACGATGGGTGCGGTGGCCGACATCTTCGCCTTCGGCGACTGGACGCGCATGCGCATGTGGGTGCTGGCGATCGGCGTCGCGATGATCGGCTTCAACGCGATGGTCTGGGCGGGCTGGATCGACCCCGCGCAAAGCCTGTACGGCGGCACGCGCTTCATGTGGCTGTCGGCGCTCGTCGGCGGCCTGCTGTTCGGCATCGGCATGGTGTTCGGATCGGGCTGCGCGAGCAAGACGCTGGTGCGCATCGGCGGCGGCAACCTGAAGTCGCTTGTCGTCGCCCTCGTCATGGGGCTGGCCGCAATCGCGACGCTCAAGGGGCTGCCGGCGGTGCTGCGGGTCGCAAGCGTCGATACGGTCTTCGTCACGCTGCCCGTGCAGCAGAATCTGCCGGCACTGGTTCAAAGTTTCTTCGGCGGGTCCTCGGGCCAGCTGTCGCTGGCGCTCGGTCTGCTGATCGGCGGCGGCCTGATCGCGTGGGTCGTCTCGCGCGGCGAGGGGCGGCGCGGCGAGACGCTGCTTGCGGGACTCGGGATCGGCCTTGTCATCGTCGGCGCCTGGTGGGTGTCGGGCCGGCTCGGCTTCGTGCCGGAGGATCCGACTACGCTCGAGCCGGTTTTCGTCGCGACCAACTCGCATCGCATGGAGGCGTTCTCGTTCGTCGCGCCGGTCGGCTACGGGCTCGACTGGCTGATGTACTTCAGCGATGCCAGCAACCGGTTGACGCTGGGCATCGTCGCGGTGGCCGGCATGATTAGCGGATCGGCGCTGCAGGCCACCGTCTCGGGCAGCTTCCGCTGGGAGGGATTTCAAGGCGTGCAGGACACGGCCGATCACCTGCTCGGCGGTGCGCTGATGGGCGTCGGCGGCGTAACCTCGCTCGGCTGCACGATCGGGCAGGGCATCTCGGGCGTCTCGACGCTCGGCTTGACGAGCTTCGTCGCGCTCGCGGCCATTCTCGGCGGCGCGGTGCTTGCGCTGCGCCTGCAGGCCTGGCGCATCGAGCGCAGCGCGTGATCGACGTGTCGATGCCGGTTGCGGATGGCGCTGATCTCGAGCGCCGCTTTGGCGGCCTGCGCCGACTCTACGGCGATCGCGAGTACGAACGCATCCGCGCCGCACGCATCGCCGTCGTCGGGCTCGGCGGCGTCGGCTCCTGGGCGGCCGAGGCGCTCGCGCGCAGCGGCGTCGCGCAACTCACGTTGATCGACTTCGACCATGTCGCAGAATCGAACATCAACCGCCAGGTGCAAGCGCTCGGCTCGACGCTCGGTATGGCCAAGGGTCAGGCGCTAGAGCAGCGCGTGCGGGACATTCATCCGGGCTGCCGCGTGCACGTGGTCGACGCGTTCGTTGATGCCTGCAACTGGCCCGCGCTGCTCGTCGAACCGGTCGATGTCGTGATCGATGCCTGCGACCAGTTGCGCGCCAAGCTCGCGCTTGCCGTCTGGGCGCGTGCAACCGGCGCCGCGCTCGTCGTCGCCGGTGCGGCCGGCGGCAAGCGGCTGCCGCAAGGCGTTGCGACCGGCGATCTCGCCGAAGTGACGCACGACCCCTTGCTTGCCGCACTGCGCCAGCGCCTGCGCAAGCACCATGACGCGCCGCGCAGCGGCACCCTGAACCTTGCCTGCGTCTATTCCCGCGAGCCGGTGCACCGGCCGCTGGCCGGTGATGGCGATGCCTGCGCGAGCGACGGCAGCCTGAATTGCAGCGGCTATGGGTCGAGCGTCAGCGTGACAGCGACCTTCGGCATGGTCAGCGCGAGCGAGGCGCTGCGCCTGCTGCCCGGCGTGCCGGGCGCGTCGCAGCGGCCGCCCGGTGCAGGCGGCCCGATATAATCGAAAGCTTTTCGGGTTGTTAGCTCAGCTGGTAGAGCAGCGGACTTTTAATCCGTTGGTCGTGGGTTCGAGTCCCGCACAACCCACCAGCGACTAGAATTTCACACGTGGGGCTCTTAGCTCAGTTGGTAGAGCAGCGGACTCTTAATCCGTAGGTCGAGCGTTCGAGTCGCTCAGGGCCCACCAAATTTCCCTTGCAGATCAACGAGTTGCCGCGGTTTGTGCCGCCGCAATCCGTTGCTCGACCGGCACTTGTGCCGGATTTGTGCCGCGATTCGCATGCAGCGCCGCCAGACGCTCGGTCCAGGGCGCCAGGTGGTCGGCCGCGAGATGCACATAACGCTGCACCATTGCATAGCTGGCCCAGCCACCGAGTTCCTGCAGCACGTGCAGCGGTGTTCCGCTTTGCACATGCCAACTCACCCACGTGTGCCGCAGGTCATGCCAGCGGAAGTTCTCGATGCCTGCGCGCTTCAGCGCCTTGTACCAGGCCGCCGTGCTCAACTGTTCGACGGGTTCGTCCTTGAACGTGAACACGAAATCACGGTGCTTGCCGATCTGCTCTTGCAGGATCGACACGGCTTCGCCGTTGAGGGGCACCGGAATCGCCTTTCGCGCCTTGGCCTCGTCAGGATGTACCCACGCCATCTTGCGTCCGAGGTCGACCGCAGACCAACGCAAACCAGTAACGTTGGCTGCGCGCAGCCCTGACTCGAGACTGGGCCGGGCATCGATTGTTTCGCCGCAAGTTCTAAACTCCACATCCTGAGACATCGACGACTTGAGCGCCTCGGCCGATTCCAATTGGCATTCCGAGGTGATCTGTGGAGAGGCTCATGATCAACTGCAATCCCGAGACCGGCGCCTGCGAGCTTCCTTCGGCTGCTTCCGCGCCTGCGGCCGGTGCTCCGCGTCAGCAGCGTCCTGCAACGCTGCACTACGTGGGTGATCCGATGTGCTCATGGTGTTGGGGTCTGTCGGCCGAACTGAAGCAGATCGCGCTTCACTGCCAGAAGCAGGGCATCGGCTTCTCCGTCACGATGGGGGGCCTGCGCGCGGGCGGCGGCGACAAATGGGACGATGCCTTCAAGGGGTTCCTGCGCCAGGAATGGCGGCACATCGCAGCCGTCACGGGGCAGCCCTTCGGATACGGTCTCCTGGACGAACCGCACTTCGACTACGACACCGAGCCAGCCTGCCGCGCGGTGGCTGTGGCGCAATTGCTCCTGGCGAAAGAGGGTGAAGACCCCCCCTCGGCGCTGTCGTTCTTCACGGCAGTTCAACGCAAGTTCTATGTGCAGGGATCGGATCCAAAAGCCGTCGACTTCTATCGGTCCATCTGCGCGGAAACAGGCATCTCGTTCGATGACTTCCGCAAGCAGTTCGAGTCGGACGCAGGCAAGCAGGCCGCGCAAGCGCATTTCGATCGCTGCCGCGCGATGGGCGTGCGTTCCTTCCCGACATTGCTGCTCGAGCGCGACGATGAACGCTTCGCCATTGCATCCGGCTATCTGAAGGCGGCAGACGCAATTGACCGGATCACCACGATACTGACGCCGAGCCGCTGAACCAGACCGCCACTGCCGCACAGTGTCGTGCGGCGCGGGAGTTGAGGCACTCGCTCTCGCTGCACGGCAGCGAGACCCACCGCGCGGGCGCCGCCCTTAGAAGGACCGGGTGGGATCGGTGAGCGATTCGGTCAGATCCGTCGCACCGGCAGTAGGGGCGGTCGGCGGTGAACTGGTCTGGCGTTCGATCATTCGCCGCACGCGGGGCGCGCCCGGTCCGCGGTGCAAGGCACGCAGCTGCTCCGGAATGGTCGCGTCATCGTGCAAGATCGGCACGGCATCGCCGTTGAGGGGCGCCGGGATGGGCATGGGTGCCTTGGCCTCGTCAGGATGAACCTACGGCAGCTTCCTCCGCGCGAGGGTCTCGACCCCGGCTGTGCATGCCAACAACCACCGCATGCAGGTTGCGGCGGATCTTCAACGAACTGCGAACTTGCCGGCCAAGTTGCGCATCAGCGGCCCATGCGGCGGTTGTACGCTGCGGTCCAGCGCTCGG
Organism: uncultured Ideonella sp.; assembly: GCA_964628305.1. Taxonomy (GTDB): domain Bacteria; phylum Pseudomonadota; class Gammaproteobacteria; order Burkholderiales; family Burkholderiaceae_C; genus CAIKUF01. The sequence continues at coordinate 341 of CAZVNC010000075.1, read as the reverse complement.
CGAGCGTGGGGTTGGCTTCCTTCGCGTCCGGCGCGTCGAAGCTCACCCGAAGGCTGTTGTCGGCCTGTGGCCGCAGCTCGATCGTCACCGTCGCGCCGGCCTTGCTACCGGTGATGCGGCCGGAGCCGCGATCGGCATTGCCGACCTGGATCCCGGCATCGGCCGCGGCGCCGAGCGCGGCATTCCAGGACCGATCGAAGCTCGCCGGCGTCGACATACCGGTCGGGTAGGCGCCGGGATACGGCGCGACGACGCAGCCGGCAAGCAGCGCGGCGGACAGCAGCGCTGCGCTGGCAAGAGCAAGGCGCAACATGCGGGGCATGGTGCGCAGAGGCTAGTCC
>CAZVNC010000074.1:291-8629 GCA_964628305.1 uncultured Ideonella sp. | reverse complement strand
CGAGAAAGCCGCCGTGATGGCGCGCTTCGCGGTCGGGCAAACCGCGGTGCTCGTCGCGACGACGGTGATCGAGGTCGGCGTCGACGTGCCCAACGCGTCATTGATGGTGATCGAACATGCCGAGCGCTTCGGCCTGTCGCAACTGCACCAGTTGCGCGGGCGTGTCGGTCGCGGCGCGGTCGCAAGCGCCTGCGTGCTGCTCTACGCGGCACCGCTCGGCGCAGCGGCGAAGTCGCGCCTGAAGGCGATGCTCGAGACGCAGGACGGCTTCGAGATCGCGCGCCGCGACCTCGAGATCCGCGGCCCCGGCGAGTTCATGGGGGCGCGCCAGTCGGGCGATGCGCTGCTGCGGTTCGCCGACCTGGCGCACGACAACGCCCTGCTGCAGCATGCGCGCAAGGTCGCGCCGGAGTTGCTCGAACGCCACCCCGACGCCGCCGCGCGCCACGTCGCGCGCTGGCTCGCAAGCCGGGCCGAGTTCATGAAGGCCTGACCCGCGCTCGGGGTGCGGGCCTCGGCAAGCCCGCTATCGGCGAACGACGACGATCGGCTCCCCGCGTTGCCGATAGTAGCCCCAGGCCGGCGCCTGACCCGGCGCAGCGCGGTACACCGGCCGCGGCAGGTAGACGACGCGCGGCGCGCGATAGACGATCGGTGCCGGGCGGTAATAGGTGACGACCGGCGGGTAGTAGACCGGCGCCGGCACGACATAGGTCGGCGGCGGCGCGTAGTAGGTCGGCGACGGTGCGTAGTAGCCCTGCGGCGGCGCGTAATAGGCTGGCGGCGCGGCGACATAGGCGGTGCCGGAGCGGGCGGCGATGCCAGCGCCGGTGACGGAGCCGATCACGGCGCCGACAGCCGCGCCGTTCGCGCCGTTCACCGAGTGGCCGATCAGCGCGCCCACACCGCCGCCGATCAGGACGCCGAGCGCCGGGTTGGCCTGTGCCGACGCGGCGGTCGAAACCACGCCGAGCGCGACCGCAGCGAACGCCGCGGCTGCAACAGATCGATCGAGCATGACGAACTCCTTGCAATGCAATTCGCCGGCGGCCGAGCCGGCTCGCGGTTCGGGCCGGTGGTCGGCGCCGTGTTCGGCGCCACCCCGCGGGCCCTGAGCACCTAACGCGCGAGGCGCCGCTTCGGTGGTCACGGCTGCAAATCTTTACATCCGCGCCGGGCTCGAAGCGAGGCGGCGGCACGCGCGCGCCGTTCGGCGCGGGACGGTGAAGCCACAAGGCACAATCCGCCCATCGTGACCCTCACCGAACTGCGCTACATCGTCGCCGTCGCCCGCGAAAGGCACTTTGGCCGTGCCGCCGACGCCTGCTTCGTGTCGCAGCCGACGCTGAGCGTCGCGATCAAGAAGCTCGAGGACGAACTCGAGTTGAAGATCTTCGAACGAGGCGGTGCCGAGGTCAGCATCACGCCGCTCGGCGAAGAGATCGTCCGCCAGGCGCAGTCGGTGCTCGAGATGGCGGCCGCCATCAAGGAGACGGCCAAGCGCGGCAAGGATCCGCTTGCCGGGCCGCTGCGGCTCGGGCTGATCTACACCATCGGGCCCTACCTGCTGCCGGCGCTGGTGCGCCAGATGATCAAGCGCGTGCCGCAGATGCCGCTCGTGCTGCAGGAGAACTTCACGGTCAGGCTGCTCGAGATGCTGCGCAGCGGCGAGCTCGACTGCGCGATCCTCGCCGAGCCGTTCCCCGACGCCGGCCTGGCGCTCGCGCCGCTCTACGACGAGCCGTTCATGATCGCCGTGCCGCACAGCCATGCGCTCGCGGCGCGCAAGGCGATCAGCGCCGAGGAACTGAAGCTGGAGACGATGCTGCTGCTCGGCACCGGGCACTGCTTTCGCGACCACGTGCTCGAAGCCTGCCCCGAATACGCCCGCTTCTCGAGCAACGCCGAGGGCATCCGCAAGAGCTTCGAGGGCTCGTCGCTCGAGACGATCACGCACATGGTCGCCTCCGGCATGGGCATCACCGTCGTGCCGCAGTTGTCGATCCCGCGCGAGAGGCAATCGCACGTCGCCTACATACCGTTCGAGCCGCCGGTGCCGACGCGCCGCGTCGTCCTCGCCTGGCGGCGCAGTTTTCCGCGCTACGAGGCGATCGCGGCGCTTCGCAATGCAGTCCACGCCTGCAAGCTCGCGGGGGTCAGCTTCGTTTGACGCTCCGCGGCGCGGCGCAGGATGGCGGCAGGACGACCATTTGCAGCCATCTCTTGCAGGCTCTATGCTCCGGCGTCAACAACCCCTAAAGTAGCGTCTTGACTTTGGGTCGCGGCCTGCGCCGTGCCCCGGCACCCATGTTGCGTGATGAGTGACGTACGTGCACTGCTCCTGACCGACGTGGTGGACAGCACCAGGTTGGCGGAGAAGCTCGGCGATGCGGCGCTGGCCGATCTCTGGGCGGAGCACGACCGGGCCGCCCGCGATCTGCTGCCGCAATGGCGCGGGCGCGAGATCGACAAGACGGACGGCATGCTGCTGCTGTTCGACACCGCGGCCGACGCGGTGGGCTATGCGCTGGCCTACCATCGCGTGCTGGCCGGGCAATCGACGGCGCTGTGGGCGCGCGCCGGGCTGCACGTCGGCCCGGTGCTGCTGCGCGAGAACGATGCCGCGGATGTCGCCCGCGGCGCCAAGCCGATCGAGGTCGACGGCCTGGCCAAGTCGGTCGCGGCGCGCGTGATGTCAGTCGCCCGCGGCGGACAGACGCTGCTCTCGGCCGAGGCGCGCGAGGCGCTCGGCGCGACGACCCTCAAGCTGCAATCGCACGGCCACTGGATGGTCAAGGGGGTGACCGACCCGATCGAACTGTTCCAGGTCGGCGAGGCCGATACCCGCTTCCAGGCGCCGGCCGACAGTGACAAGGTCTTTCGCGTCATCCGCGCGGGCGACTGGTGGATGCCGGTGCGCGAGGTGCCGAACAACCTGCCGCAGCAGGGCACGTCGTTCGTCGGCCGCGAGCGCGAGATGGACGAGGTGCGCACGCAACTCGGCAACGCGCGGCTGCTGACCTTGCTCGGCATGGGAGGTCTCGGCAAGACCCGGCTCTCGCTGCAGGTCGCCGCCGACGTGATGCACGAGTACCCGGACGGCGTCTGGTTCGTGGACCTGGCGCCGATCCGCGACCCGGCGCTCGTCGAGAGCGAGGCGGCGCAGGCACTGGGCGTGCGCGAGGAGCCCGATCGGCCCCTGCTGCAGAGCCTGTGCGCGTTCCTGAAAGCAAAGCGCGTGCTGCTGATCCTCGACAACTGCGAACATCTGATCCGGCCGGCGGCCGATCTCGCCCACGCCATCGTCAAGGCAGCGCCTTTCGTCCATGTGCTGGCGTCGAGCCGCCAGGCGCTGCGCATCCCGGGCGAGCACGTCTATCCGATCCTGCCGTTGCCGCTGCCGCGCAAGGGCGACGACATGTACGCGTTGCGGCGTTCACCGGCGGTGCAATTGTTCGTCGATCGCGCAAGGTCGCACAAGCCGCTCTTCGAGTTGAACGAGCGCGAAGCGCCGGCGGTCGCAGCACTCGTGACCCGCCTCGAGGGCATACCGCTCGCGCTCGAACTCGCGGCGGCACGCGTGCGCTCGCTGTCGGTGGCCGACATCAACACCCGGCTCAAGGACCGCTACAAGATCCTGACCGGCGGCGCGCGCGTCCACGACGAGCGCCAGCAGACGCTGCGGGCGCTCGTCGACTGGTCCTACGAACTGCTCACTGCATCCGAGCAGACCGCGTTCGCCCGCTTCAGCGTCTTTGCCGGCGGCTTCGACATGTCCGCCGCAGAAGCGGTGTGCGGCGCCGATCCGCTCGCCGCGGACGATGTGCTCGACCTGATCGAGTCTCTGATCGAGAAGTCGCTCGTCATGCCAGATGATCGCGACGAAGGCATGCGCTACCGCATGCTCGAGACGATCCGCGACTACGCACGCGAGAAGCTCGAACACAGCGGCGAGCTCGATGCGACGCTGGCCCGCCATTGCGACTACTACTTCGCGATCGCGAAGTCGGCGAATCAGGGTCTGGAGGGCCCCGAACAGGCCGACTGGGTCTGGCGCGTCGAGGCCGAGCTCGACAACCTGCGCGCGGCAGTCGCGCTCGCGCTGGCGGGCGGAGTGGACGCGGTGATCGCCGTCAAGTTCGCCGTCGCGCTGACCGGATTCTGGATGCTTCGCGGCTACGCGACGGAGGGTCGCTCCGTGGTCAGGTCCGCGCTCGAGCTGCCGGCGGTCCAGTCGTCCGATGTTGCGCGCGCCTGGGCCTTGTATACCGGATCACGGCTGGCCGAGAATCAGAGCGACCTCGCGGAGGCCCTGAAGATGCTCGAGATCTGCCTCGAGCTGCGCCGCGGTCTGGGCAACCCGGTGGACATCGCAGCGACGCTGTCGACGCTGTCGCTGGTGCGGCTGCAGACCGGCGACGCGGCCGGCGCCGAAGTCGGCGAACGAGAGGCGCTGCAGATCTTCGTCGGACTCGGCGACCGCGTCGGCGAGGCGATCGGGTTGCTGCACCTGGGGCAGATCGCGATCCATCGCGGCGAGCTGGACGCCGGCCGCAGCCTGCTCGAGGAGAGCCTGGCCATCGCGCGCGACATCAAATCGATGGATATCGAAGGCGAGTGCGAGCTGCACCTGGGCGAGACGGCCGTCGACAGCGGCGCGCCGGACAGGGCCAGCCAGCACCTCAAGCGCTCGCTGATCGTCTGCCGGGAAGGCGCCGACAAGCCGGGCGAGGCCAGGGCCTTGTGGCGGCTGGGGCAACTCGACCTCGGCAATGGTGATCTCGCATCGGCCCGGGCAAGGCTTGGCGATGCATTGCGGTCGTTCGACACCTTCGGCATGCGCGCCGAGCTGCTTGGCTGTCTCGAGACCTGCGCCGCTCTCGCCAAGGCCGAGAACCGCCTCGCAACTGCAGCAAGGCTCAGCGGCGCCATCGAACTGGCGCGCGAGCGGCTCATCCTGGCGCGACCGCCCAAGGCCGAGGAACGCTGGTCGATGCAGATTGAGGCGCTGCGCAACGCGCTGCCTGTTGACGAGTTCGAAGCGTTGCGCAGCGAGGGCCGGCAGTGGCAGATCGACGATGCGCTGCGTCACGCCCTGTCGGCGCAGAGCGACCTCGTCACGGCCTGAGGCGCCACGGCCCGGGCCGAAATGCAAACCGCCGCTCGAGGCGGCGGTTCGGCAGTTCGCAGCCAGCCGGCCGTCAGCGTTTCTGGCGGCGACGGGAATAAGCGGCGAGCCCGGCCAAGCCCGCGAGCAGCATCGCATAGCTCGCCGGTTCGGGAACAGGTGTCAGGACGAGAATGGCCTTGTTCTCCGACGCGCCGAAGACCGAGCAGTCGCCACGCACGATGCAGTCCGGACCCTCGCCGACGGCGTTGAAGTAAAGCTGCACGACCGACAGGTTCGGGCCTTCTGCGATCTCGTGTTCGAACTTCAGCCAGAACCAGACTGGCGTTTCGCCGACCATGTTGTAGGTCGTTGACGTGAATCCGCCGATGAAGGTGGACTCGACACCATGCAGTCCACCGCCGTCGACGTACATGTTGACCACCGGTGCGCTGCCGAAGTTGAAGACATCCACCACTTCCAGATTCGCGCGGCGCCCGCTTTCGGAATCGACGTCGCCGAGGCTCGAAAAGACGAGCTGTCCATCGCTAATCGTCATGCCGCCGCAGGTCGGCCCCGAGTTGGCGTACCAACCGGTCGGCTGTGCTTCGCAGCCATCGGGAATAAAGAACTTTCCCGACCCGCTCCACTCCAGGTCCGGAAATGCGCCGCCGAACGGCGGCGTGAACGAGCCCCCGTAGGTCCGTGCCTGCGCCGGAGCGGATGCGCCAAGAAGGGCGCCAAGCAAGACGGTCACGCCCAATACCGTCGTTCGAGACATTCTCCTCAAGTTCAACATGATCGGCCTCCAGTACAGAAGATGCCCACCCGACCGGAGTTGGCCAGGGGAATTACAGCCCGCTGTGTGAACTCATTCTAGGCAGTCAAGTCCTCCAGCGCGAGTACCCAAACCCCCCGAACTAGGGGGGTCGGACCGCAGGTTTTCGCGGATGGATCAGGGCGGAGACGCCACAAGTGCCTCGTCGAGTACCTCGATCCAGTGGCGCACCGGCGTCGTCGTGCCGGTTTGCAGATGCAGGATGCAGCCGATGTTGGCCGAGACGATCAGGTCGGCGCCAAGCGGCGCAAGGCTTGCGAGCTTGCGGTCGCGCAGTTCGAAGGCGAGCTTCGGTTGCAGCACCGAGTAAGTGCCTGCCGAGCCGCAGCACAGATGACTCTCGCTCGCCGCCAGTTGGACCTCGAAGCCGAGCGCGCGCAGCGCCGATTCGATTCCGCCGCGCAACTGCTGGCCGTGCTGCAAGGTGCAGGGCGGGTGAAACGCGAGGCGCTCCACGGCCCCGATCGCGCGCGCCGACGTACTTGCGCCCATGGGCGATCCGGCGGCTCGCGCCGCAGGTCGTGCGCGGGCAAGTCGCCTTTGCAGTTCCGCAACGAGCCCCGGCACGAACTCGCTCAGGTCGCGCGTCAACTCGCTGACGCGCTTAGCCTTGGCAGCGTAGTCGGGGTCGTGCGCGAGTGCGTGGCCGTAGTCCTTCACCATCACGCCGCAGCCGGATGCGTTCATCACGATCGCCTCGACCTTGTCGGCGGCGATCGTCGGCCACCAGGCGTCGATGTTGCGGCGCATGTCCGAGAGTCCGCCTGGCTCGTCGCCCAGATGCCAGCGAATCGCGCCGCAGCAACCCGCGTTATCGGCGACGAGCGTCTGCACGCCGGCCGCGTCGAGCACGCGCGCCGTCGCGCTGTTGATGTTGGGCATCATCGACGTCTGCACGCAGCCCATCAGCAGCAGCACCTTGCGCGGGTGGGTGCTTGTCGGCCACTGGTGCGCCCTCGGGCCCGCGCGCGGCGGCACCTTGTTCTTCAGCGCGGCCGGCAGCAGCGGCCGTACGAGTTGGCCGAGCTTCATCGCCGGGCCGAAGAGCGGGGAAGTCAGCCCGCGCTTCAACGCAGCGCGCACCGCGCGCTCTCGGAGCGGGCGCTCGACCCGCGCCTCGACAATCTTGCGGCCGATGTCGACGAGGGCGCCGTACTGCACGCCCGAAGGGCAGGTCGTCTCGCAGTTGCGGCAGGTCAGGCAGCGGTCGAGGTGGAGTTGCGTCGCCTGCGTCACCTGCGCGCCTTCGAGCATCTGCTTCATCAGGTAGATGCGACCGCGCGGGCTGTCGAGTTCGTTGCCGAGCAGCAGATAGGTCGGGCAGGTCGCGAGGCAGAAGCCGCAGTGCACGCATTTGCGCAGGATCGCCTCGGCCGCGTCGCCGTCGCGCGTGCCTTTGAACTCGGGGGCCAGATCGGTCTGCATCGTGTGCCGTCACAGGTCGGGATAAAGGCGGCCAGGGTTGAAGATCGCGTCGGCATCGAAGGCGCGCTTGAGCTCTTGGTGGATGCGCGCAAGCGGCGGCGAGAGCGGCGCGAACACGCCCGCCGACTTGTCCTGCGCGCGAAAGAGCGTCGCGTGCCCGCCCGCGCGCGCCGCCGCATCGCGCACCTGCTGCGCCGGCACTTCGCTCGCCAGCCAGCGCTGCGCGCCGCCCCACTCGACGAGCGTGTCGCCCGTCAGGCCGAGCGCCGCCGCCGTCTGCGGCACCGACAGCCGCCACAGGCTCGCACCGTCACGAACCGCTTGCGACGCCGCGGCGAAGAACTCGTCGGTCTGGTCGCGCAGGCCGTCCCAGAACGCATCTGCGAGCGTCGGCTCGACCGCCTCGCCGCCGAGTCGCACGCGTGCAGCATGCACCGCCGCGTCGGCGCCGGCGAGCCGCACGACGAGCATGCCGCGCCACCACGCGCTGGCGTTGATCGGCAGCGGCTGGCCGCCCCACTCGTTGACGCGTTGCAGGGCGGCGGGTTCGTCGAGCTCGAAGCGCAGCGTCTGCGTCGCCGCGGCGCGCGCAAGGACCTTGATCGACACCTCGCAGATCGCGCCGAGGATGCCGAGCGAACCGGCGAGCACGCGCGAGACGTCGTAGCCGGCAACGTTCTTGATCACCTGGCCGCCGAAGCTCAGCACCTCGCCGCGGCCGTTCAGCAGCGACGCGCCGAGCAGATGGTCGCGCACGCCGCCGGCCGCAGCGCGCGCCGGGCCGGCCAGCCCGGCGGCGACCATGCCGCCGACGGTGCCGCCCCGAACGCTCGCGTTCGTCGGATTCTCGAAGCGCGGCGGCTCGAACGGCAGGCACTGCCCCTTCTCGGCCAGCACCGCCTCGAGCTCGGAAAGCATTGTGCCGGCGCGCGCCGTGACGACCAGCTCGCTCGGCTCGTAGCTGCTGA
>CAZVNC010000074.1:0-281 GCA_964628305.1 uncultured Ideonella sp. | reverse complement strand
CCGCCAGCGGCCGCATGTCGAGCGGCGCGCCGCGCGGCGCCTCGCCGTAGAACGCCTTCGTGCCGCCGCCCTGGATGTCGAGCGCGGTGCGGTCGGCGCGCGCCGCCCTGACCTGATCGACGATCGCATCGAGCGCGGCGTCCGCCATGCTCAGAACCGCTCCAGTTCGGGAAACGGCAGCAACCCCTTCCTCACCGTCATCTTGCCGCCCACGGCGCAGCGCTGCAGCGACGGGAAGACCTTGCCGGGGTTGAGCAAGTCGTTCGGATCGAAGGCGCGCT
>CAZVNC010000073.1:0-8645 GCA_964628305.1 uncultured Ideonella sp. | reverse complement strand
CGCTGCATGCCCGGGGCCTCGGTCCCGGATGCGCTGCACGTGCCCTACGCGGCCGAGATCAAGGCCTTCCTCGCCTCCAAGGGCTTCGACGTGCCGGTCATCGCAGCCGGCAAACTCTCGAATCCGGCGACCGCCGAGGCGGTGCTCGCGGCGGGCAGGGTCGATATGGTCGGGGTCGCGCGCGGCCTGCTCGCCGACCCCGACTGGGTGAAGAAGATCCGGCTCGGACAGCAGGAACGCATCGTCCAATGCGACTACTGCAACGTCTGCAAACAACTCGACGGCGCCCATATGCCGGTGACCTGCTTCCTCTGGCCCAAGGGCGCGATGCAGGCGCCTGCCGATGCCGGCCCCGACGTGCAGCCGCTCGCCTGGCACGAAACGGGCGCCAGCCTGGCGATGCGCGTCGAGGGCGGCGCAATTCATCTGAAGTGGAAGAAGCTGCCAGGTGCCTCGCATTACGACGTCTACCGCGCCGACGACGGCGGCGAGCCGCACCTCGTCGACGGCGTGAAGCTGCCGGTCTTCTCCGACGCCGAAGTGCTCGGCGGCGTGCACTACCGCTATTTCGTGCGTCCCTGCGATGAAAGTGGCAACGCGGGCGCGGCGTCGGCATCGGTTGAGTTTGCGCCCCCTGCCCCGGCCGAGCCCGCAGGGGCCGCCGCAACCGCCTGAACGGCTGCCGAGGGCAAAGCGATGCTCGCTGGCTGCACGCCCTGGCCGCAGGAGTTCGCACAGCGCTACCGGGAGCAGGGCTACTGGGAAGACATCACGCTCGACGAGATGCTGCGCCGTTCGGCGCGCGGGCGCCCCGACGCGACGGCGCTCGTCGACGGCGACCGTGCGATCAGCTACGCGCAGCTCGTCGTGCACATCGATCGCCTTGCGGCGAATCTGGTGGATCTGGGCCTGCAATCGCGCGATCGCGTCGTCTTCCAACTCGGCAACTCGATCGAATTCGTCGTCGCGTTCTTCGCGCTGATGCGCATCGGCGTGATTCCGGTGATGGCCTTGCCGGCGCACCGGCAGGCCGAGATCCGCCGCTTCGCGCTGCACGCGCAGGCGACTGCGTACTTCATACCCGACGGCGCGGGCGGTTTCGACTACCGGGCGCTGGCGCGCGAGGTTCGCGCCGAGGCGCCTTCGCTGCGACTGACGATCGCCGCGGGCCAAGGCGGCGACGACGCGATCGGGCTAGCCGCGCTGCTGTCGGCGGCGCCGTCGGAGGCCGCGCTCGCGCGCCTGCGCGCCGCGCCCGCCTGCGCGCCCGACGATGTCGCGCTGATGATGCTCTCGGGCGGCACGACCGGGCTGCCGAAGTTCATCCCGCGCACGCACAACGACTACGTCTACAACTGCAAGCAAAGCGGCGCCGTCGCCGGCTTCGGCCCTGACACCGTGTTCCTCGCGCTGCTGCCGATGGCGCACGGCTACACGCTGGCGTCGCCGGGCATCCTCGCCGCGCTGGCGCATGGCGGGCGTGTCGTCGTCGGCCGCGACATTCGCGCCGAATCGGTGTTCCCGCTGATCGAGAAGGAGGCCGTCACCGTCCTGTGCGGCGGCGTGCCGCTCGCGGTGAACTGGCTCGCGTCGGACTGGCCCGAGCGCTGCGACCTCTCGTCGCTGCGGATCTACATGAATGGCGGCGCGCGGCTGCTGCCCGAACTGCGCCGCAAGATCGAGGCGAAGTTCGGCTGCACCTACGTCGAGAGCTACGGCACCGGAGAGGGGCTGCTGAACCAGACCCGGATCGATGACCCGGAGGAAATCCGCTTCAACAGTTCGGGTCGGCCGATCTCCGACGCCGACGAGATCAAGGTCATCGACGACGCCGGCAACGAAGTCCCCGATGGCTGCGTCGGCGAGCTCGTCGTGCGCGGCCCCTATACCTTCCGGGGCTACTACCACGCGCCCGAGGCGACCGCGGCCGCGTTCACCGCGGATGGCTTCTACCGCATGGGCGACGCGGTGCGCAAGGTGGACGGATACGTCTACGTCGAGGGCCGGATCAAGGACCTGATCAACCGCGGCGGCGAGAAGGTCAGCAGCGAGGAAGTCGAACATCACCTGATCGCTCATCCGGCGGTGCGCAACGTCTGCGTCGTCGCGATGCCCGATCCGGTCTACGGCGAGCGCGCCTGCGCGTTCGTCATCCCAGGCGATGCAGCGCCGCTCGACTTCGACGCGATGAAGGCGTTCCTGATCGGGCGCGGTATCGCGAAGTTCAAGCTGCCCGAGCGGCTCGAGATCGTCGAGTCGTTTCCGCTCAGCCCGGCGGGCAAGATCTTGAGGCGCGAGCTTCGTGCGATCATCGCCGCGAAGCTCGACGCAGAGCAGGCCAGCGAGGGCGACGGCGGCGCCACACCCACCCGTTGAGACAGTTCACGCGTTGCAAACCACCACGAAAGGGAGACCACGGATGAAAGTGCTCGTTCATGGCGCCATGGCGCTGCTCGCCGCTTCGACGGCCGTCTACGCCCAAGCGCAAACCCCGCTGCCGATCGGATTCATCACGACGCTGTCGACGCCAGCGGGCTACATCGGCGAAGACGAGCGCGACGGATTCATGCTCGCTGTGCGCGAGGAAGGCGACAAGCTCGGCGGCGTGCCAGTCAAAGTGATCATCGAGGACGACGCGCTCAAGCCCGCCAACGGCAAGCAGATCGCCGACAAGATGGTGCAGGACGGCGTGCGCCTGTTCACCGGCATCAACTTCTCGAACGTGCTGGTCGCTGTCGCGCCGACCGTGCTCGACGCCGGCGGCACCTACGTCAGCCTGAACGCCGGGCCGTCGACCTACGCCGGCAAGAACTGCAACCCCGGCTACTTCTCGGTCGCGTTCCAGAACGACTCGTACAGCGACACCGCTGGGATCGCGGCGAACGAACTCGGCTACAAGCGCATGGTGCTCCTGGCGCCGAACTACCAGGCGGGACGCGACGCGCTCAACGGCTTCAAGAGCACCTACAAGGGCCAGGTGCTCGCCGAGATCTACACCAAGCTCGACCAGTCGGACTTCTCGGTCGAGCTCGCGCGGGTGCGCGAACTCAAGCCCGACGCGATCTTCCAGTTCCACCCCGGCGGCGCGGGAATCAACCTCGCCAAGCAGTACGCGAACTCCGGGATGGCCGCGACGGTGCCCATGCTGACGCCGATCTACTCGATGGACCGCCGCATGCTGGCAGCGACCGGCAACGCGGGCAACGGCTACTACCTCGCCGCGTCGTGGAGCGCGGACCTCGACAACCCAGAGAACAAGCGCTTCGTCGAGAATTTCGTCAAGGCCTACGGCAGGCTCCCGACCGACTACGCGGCGACCTCGTACGACACCGCGCGGCTGATCGGCTCGGCGCTGAAGGCGGTCGGTGGCGACGTTACCGGAAAGACCGATCAGTTCCGCGCGGAACTGCGCAAGGCTGACTTCAAGTCGGTGCGCGGCAAGTTCCGCTTCGCCAACAATCAGCATCCGATCCAGACCTGGTACCTGCTGCGCATCGAACCCGATGCGTCGGGCAAGCTCGGCTACAAGACGATCAAGGCGATCGCGCCCGACCACGGCGATCCGCACGCCAAGGACTGCAAGCTCTGACGCGCGCCGCACGGGCGCTCCTACCATGTTGATGTTCGTCGAGCAGTCGCTCAACGGGCTGCAGTACAGCGCGTTGCTGTTCCTGCTCTCGTCGGGCCTGACCTTGGTGTTCGGGATCATGAACGTGATCAACCTGACCCACGGCTCGTTCTACATGGTGGGCGCGTTCTGTGCCGCCGCGGCGGCTGCCGCGACCGGCTCGTTCTTCGCCGCGATGGTCGCCGCCGTCGTCGGCGCGGGCGCCTACGGCCTCGTCGTCGAGCGCCTCGTGATACGGCATCTGTATCGTCGCGACCACCTCGATCAGGTGCTCGCGACGCTCGGGCTGGTGCTGTTCACCAACGAACTCGTCACCGTCGTCTTCGGGCGCAGCCCGCCGTTCATGGATATTCCACCCGCGCTGTCGGGGTCGATACAACTGCTGCCGGGGCTGTCCTATCCACTGATGCGCCTGGCATTCATCGCCTGCGGCATCCTGGTCGCGCTCGGGCTGTGGATCCTGATCTCGCGCACGCGGGTCGGCATGCTGGTGCGAGCCGGCGCCGACGATCGCGAGATGGTCGATGCGCTCGGCGTCGATGTGCAACGCCTGTACATGCTGGTCTTCGCGCTCGGCGCCGTGCTGTGCGGTTTCGCGGGCGTGATGTCGGCGCCGCTGCTCGCGGTTCAGGTCGGCATGGGCGAGCGCATCCTGATCACCGCCTTCGTCGTCATCGTGATCGGCGGCGTGGGCTCGGTGCGCGGCGCGCTGATCGGATCGCTCGTCATCGGCATGACCGATGCCTTCGGCCGGGCCTACATCCCGACGCTGCTGTCGCATCTGATGCCGCCCCAGCTCAGCGATCCGCTCGCATCGAGCCTGATCTCGGCGAGCGCCTACATCCTGATGGCCCTCGTGCTGCTTTTCAAACCGCTCGGGCTTGCGGCGCGCGCCTGAGGTGGTCATGAACCGCAAGCTCTGGGTGAACTTGGTGGGCCTGGCGCTGTTCGTGCTGATGCCGGTGATCGCGCGCGCGGCGGGCGAGCCCTTTCTGGTGAACCTGTTCACACGCTTCGCAATCTATGCGATCGCCGCCGTCAGCCTTGACCTGATCCTCGGCTACGGCGCGATGGTCAGCTTCGGCCACGCGGCGTTCTTCGGCCTCGGTGGCTACGTGATCGGCATCGTCGCCTTCCACACCACCGACGGCTCGGGCATCCTCGGCTGGGCCGGCACCGAGCAGGCGCTGATCCTGTGGCCGCTCGCGATCGCGATCTGCGCGCTCGCGGGGCTGGTCATCGGCTTCCTGTCGCTGCGGACCTCGGGTGTGCAGTTCATCATGATCACGCTCGCCTTCGGGCAGATGTTCTACTTCATCCTCGTCGGCCTGATGTACTACGGCGGCGACGACGGGCTGGCGATCGAGGCGCGCAACACCTTGCCCGGAATCGATCTGCGCCGTCCGGTTGTCTACTACTACCTGTGCGTCGCCTTGTTGCTCGCCTGGGTGCTCGCCTGCCGGCGTCTGGTCGGATCGCGCTTCGGCATGGCGCTGCGCAGCTTGAAGCAGAACCGCAGGCGCAGCATCGCGCTCGGCCTGGCGCCGCTGCGCTATCAACTTGTCGCCTTCGCGGTCTCGGCTGCGGGCACTGGGCTCGCGGGCGTGCTCTGGGCCAACTACGCGCTGTTCGTAAGCCCGGACATGACTTCGTGGCAGAAGTCCGGCGAACTGATGGCGATGGTCATTCTCGGCGGGATGGGTTCGATCTTCGGCCCGATAGTCGGCGCCTCGGTGTTTCTCGGTCTCGAGCAGGTTCTCACCGGCTGGACCGAGCACTGGATGCTGGTGATGGGTCCGGTGCTGGTGCTGATCGTGCTGTTCGGCCGGCGCGGGCTCTACGGGCTTGTCATTCCGCAGCGCCAGCATGACTGAAGCACCGCGCCTCGAGCTGCGCGGGCTGCGCAAGTCCTTCGGCGCGCTGCGGGTGACCGAAGGCGTGAGCCTGACGGTGCAGGCGGGCGAGTTGCATGCGCTGATCGGCCCGAACGGCGCCGGCAAGACGACGCTGATCGCACAGATCAGCGGCGAACTGCAGCCCGACCACGGAGAGATCCTGGTCGACGGGAAGCCGGTCACCGCGATGCCGGCGCACCGGCGCGCCGCCGCCGGGCTCGCGCGATCGTTCCAGATCAGCCAGGTCTTTCCCGAGTTCGACGTCGAAGACAACGTCGCGATGGCGGTGCAGGCGCATCGCCCGGGCCGATTCAACGTTTGGCGCGACGCGCGGCGCGACGTGCGGCTGCGCGAGCCTGCACGCGAGGCGCTCGCGCGAGTCGGGCTTCAACACCGCGCCGCAGTGCGAGTGAGCGAACTTGCGCACGGCGAGAAGCGCCAGCTCGAGCTCGCGATGGCGCTCGCGCTCGAGACGTCGATTCTTCTGCTCGACGAGCCTATGGCCGGCATGAGCGCCGAGGAATCGCGGCGCATGGCGGCCCTGCTCGCCGAACTCAAGCGACGCTACGCGATCCTGCTTGTCGAGCACGACATGGACGTCGTGTTCGCGCTCGCCGACCGGATCACGGTGCTGGTCTATGGCCAGGTGATCTTCACCGGAACGCCAGAGGCCGTCCGCGCCAACCCCGAGGTGCGCAGCGCCTACCTGGGAGGCGGCTGATGCTCGCTCTCGACGCCGTCGACGCGGGCTACGACTCGAGCCAGGTGCTGTTCGGGATGACACTTTCGGTCGCCGCGCACGAGGTGGCTTCGCTGATCGGCCGCAACGGCATGGGCAAGAGCACCACCGTGCGCGCGATCATGGGCCTACTGCCGCCGCGCCGGGGCCGCATCGTGTTCGACGGCCGCGATCTCGCCGGCCTCGCGCCCAACCGCATCGCGCGCATGGGCATCGGTCTCGTGCCCGAGGGGCGCCGCGTGTTCGGCTCGCTCAGCGTCGAGGAGAACCTGATCGCGACCGCGCGCGCTGCGGCGCTCGGCTCGTCGGGCTGGACGATAGAGCGCGTTCATGCGCTATTTCCGCGGCTGCGCGAGCGGCGCTCGCAGTCGGCGCGCACGCTGTCGGGCGGCGAGCAGCAGATGCTCGCGATCGGGCGCGCGCTGATGACGAATCCGCGCCTGCTGGTGCTCGACGAGGCGACCGAAGGGCTTGCGCCGCTGATCCGCGACGAGATCTGGGCCTGCCTGCAAAGGCTCAAGAGCGAAGGACAGACGATCCTCGTCATCGACAAGAATCTTGACGAGATGGCCGCGCTCGTCGATCGCCACCATGTGATCGAGAAGGGCCGCGTGGTCTGGCAGGGGTCGCCGGCGCAACTCGCGCAGCAGGCCGACATCGCGCATCGCTTTCTGGGCGTCTGACGCGCAGGCCCGAGGCCGCGTGACACAATTCGCCGGCGTAGCCGGAGCGGGTCAGGATATGACGTGAAAGTGATCGACCTCATCACAGAACAAAGCGCCCGCCTCAAACAGGCGGGCGTTTCGTTTGGGCATGGCACGACGAACTCGTTCGACGAGGCGGCGTGGCTGGTGCTGTGGGCACTCGGCATGCAGTTTGGGGACCTCGAGTCGAAAGCGAAGCGGGAGCTGACGCCCCAGGAGCAGGCGAAGGCCGAGGCGCTGGTGACCGAGCGCATCGCGACGCGCAAGCCGGCCGCCTACCTGACGCGCGAGGCCTGGCTGCAGAACGTGCCGTTCCATGTCGACGAGCGCGTGATCGTTCCGCGCTCGTTCATCGCCGAGTTGCTTGCCGACGGCGAAGGCGAAGGCACGCTCGACGCCTGGTTGTCCGAGCGCACCGTGCGCGTGCTCGATCTGTGCACCGGCAATGGCAGCCTCGCCGTGATCGCGGCCATGGCCTATCCCGAGATCACGGTCGACGCCTGCGATCTGTCGGTGGAGGCGCTCGCCGTAGCCCGCATCAACGTCGACCGCCATCGGCTCGCGCATCGCATCACGCTCATCGAGTCCGACCTGTTCGCGAACGTCACGGGCCGCTACGACCTGATCGTCTGCAACCCGCCCTACGTCAACACAGCGAGCATGGCCGCCCTGCCCGCCGAATACCGCGCCGAACCGGCCATCGCGCTTGCCGGCGGCGAAGACGGCATGGATCTGGTGCGCCGCATTGTTGCCGGTGCTGCCCCGCACATGACCGACGACGCCGTAATCGTGCTCGAGATCGGCCACGAACGAGCGCACTTCGAGCAGGCCTTCCCGCGCCTCGAGGTCGCGTGGCTGCCGACCAGCGCCGGCGACGATCAGGTGCTGCTCGTCACGCGCGACGCGCTCGCGCGCTGGAGCGATCGATGATCACGCTGCGCAACCTGACGCTGCGCCGCGGCACCAAGGTCGTGCTGAACCAGACCAACCTGACGCTCAATCCGGGCGAGAAGGTCGGCCTCGTCGGCCACAACGGCGCCGGCAAGTCGTCTCTCTTCGCGCTGCTGACCGGCAAGCTGCAACCGGACGCCGGCGACTGCGAGTTGCCGGCCCGCTGGCGCCTGGCCGAGGTCGAGCAGACGATGCCGGAGACGCAGGATGGCGCAACCGACTACGTGCTGCAGGGCGACACCCGGCTGATGCAGGCGGAGGCGATGCTCGCCGCTGCGGAGGCCGCCGACGACGGCCATGCGATGGCCGAGGCGCATCACGAACTCGCCGAGGCCGGCGTGTTCGACGCCCGCTCGCGCGCGCAGGCGCTGCTGATGGGCCTTGGCTTCAAGCTCGAACAGCTCGACGCGGCGGTGAACAGCTTCTCCGGCGGCTGGCGCATGCGGCTGCAGCTGGCGCGCGCGCTGATGTGCCCGGCGGATCTGATGCTGCTCGACGAGCCGACCAATCACCTCGACCTCGACGCCCTCGTCTGGCTCGAGGCCTGGCTGCAGCGCTACGACGGGACGATGATCGTCATCAGTCACGACCGCGAGTTCCTCGACGCGATCACCAAGGTCACGGTCCATCTGGACGAGGCGCAGCTCACGCGCTACACCGGCAACTACAGCGCGTTCGAGGAAATGCGCGCGATCCGCATCGAGCAGGCGCAAGCGGCGTTCGGCAAG
>CAZVNC010000072.1:0-8684 GCA_964628305.1 uncultured Ideonella sp. | reverse complement strand
TAGCCCTTCACCGGGTAGACCGGAATGCGGATGCCGAGCGGCGCAAGCAGCAGAGGCGAATAGCTGCCGAGGGCGAGCAGGTAGGCGTCCGCCTTCAGCACGCCGGCATCGGTCGCGACGCCGTCGATCCGGCCGCCGGCCTGGCTCAGCCGCTCGATCGCGACGCCGTAGCGGAATGTGACGCCGCGCTGGGCGGCAAGCGAGGCGAGCGCCTGCGTGAACAGGAAGCAGTCGCCCGTCTCGTCGCCCGGCAGTTGCAATCCGCCGCTGAACTTCTCGCGCGTACGCGCGAGCGCCGGCTCGTGGCGTATGCAGCCGTCCATGTCGAGCAGTTCGTGGGCGACACCGTAGCGCTTCAGGATCGCGATGTCGGCGGCCGTCGCGTCGAGCTGATGCTGGGTTCGAAAAAGCTGCAACGTGCCCTGCATGCGCTCGTCGTAGCGGATGCCGGTCTGCGCGCGCAGCTCGCGCAGGCAGTCGCGGCTGTATTCGGCCAGGCGCACCATGCGGCTCTTGTTGACCTCGTAGCGCGCCGCGGTGCAGTTGCGCAGCATCGCCAGGCCCCAGCGGACGAATTCGAGATCCAGTTGCGGCCGGATGACGAGCGGGCGGTGGTGCATCAGCAACCACTTGATCGCCTTCAGCGGCACACCGGGCCCGGCCCAGGGTGAGGAGTAACCGGGCGAGACTTCACCCGCGTTGGCGTGGCTCGTCTCCAGCCCCGCTTCCGGCTGGCGGTCGACGACCGTCACCTCATGCCCGGCCTCGGCGAGCTGGTAGGCACACGAGACGCCGATCACGCCGCTGCCCAGGACGATCACTTTCATTTGCCGCACTCCCCGAAGTTGCGCCAGAGTGTACGGACGGGGCGCCGCAGCTTGTTCGGTTCGACGCCGCTGGCACCGCACTTTTCGCGGCCGTGGGGGCCGGCCATGGCGTCTGCGCGCTTGGCTGTTCGTCCGCCGCGATCGATGATGCGTGTGCCGCGCAGGTGCGGCCGCCCGCCTGCAAACCGGAGCAACCATCATGGTCCACGTCCTGGCCCGCATCACCGCCCTGCCCGCGTCCGCCGACACGATGCGCGAGATCCTCGTCGAGCTCGCCGCGCAGACCCGCAAGGAAGCGGGCTGCCTGCACTACGCGTTGTTCCAGCAGGACGGCGCCGCACACATCTTCCAGACCGTCGAGCGCTGGGTCGACGACGCAGCGGCCGACGCCCACATGGCGTCGCCTCATGTCGCGGCGGCGATCGCCAAGGGCGGGGCGCACTTCGGCGCCGCGCCGGAAATCCTGCGCTTCGCGCAGATTTCCTGAGCCGCGGCCGCTCGCCTGGGCGTCACGGCCAGCGGCCACAATCGGGGCTGCGATTGCAAACCGTATCCCCATGCCTTCACTGCCCCTGTTCATCGCCCCGGCGCGCCATACCGACCCGGCGACGGCGCTGGCGCAGGTTCGCGCGATCTACGACTCGAGCATCGCGCACCTGCGCGAAGCACTGCACGCCTTCGTCGGCGGCGACGATCTGACGCAGCCGGTGCGTGCCTGCTACCCGTTCGTGCGCATCCACACCGACACCGTGGTGCGCGCCGATTCGCGGCTGAGCTATGGCTTCGTGTCCGGTCCCGGTACGTACGAGACGACGCTCACCCGGCCCGATCTGTTCGCCGACTACTACCTGGAACAGTTTCGCCTGCTGTTGCGCAACCACCATGTGTCGCTCGAAGTCGGCACCAGCTCTCAACCGATTCCGGTGCACTTCTCGTTCGCCGAGCACGATCACATCGAAGGCACGATGAGCGCCGAGCGCAGGCTGTTGCTGCGCGACCGCTTCGATCTTCCCGATCTGGCGGCGATGGACGACGGCATCGCGAACGGCACCCACGAGCCGGAACCGGGGGAGCCGTATCCGCTGTCCCTCTTCACCGCACCGCGGATCGACTATTCATTGCACCGCCTGCGCCACTACAGCGGGACGACGCCGGAGTATTTCCAGAACTTCGTTCTGTTCACGAACTACCAGTTCTACATCGACGAGTTCGTGCGCTTGGGCCGCGAGCGCGTGGCCGACGCCGCAAGCGACTACAGCGCCTTCGTCGAGCCCGGCAACGTCGTCACGCGCCGGGCGGGTCTGGCTGCGGCCCCCGGTGACGCGCCCGGCAGTGCGCCGCCGCGGCTGCCGCAGATGCCGGCCTACCACCTCGTGCGGCCCGACGGCATGGGCATCACGATGGTCAACATCGGCATCGGCCCGGCGAACGCGAAGACGATCACCGACCACATCGCCGTGCTGCGTCCGCATGCCTGGATCATGCTCGGCCACTGCGCCGGCCTGCAGAACACGCAACAACTGGGCGACTATGTGCTTGCCCACGGCTACGTGCGCGAGGACCATGTGCTCGACGAAGACCTGCCGCTGTGGGTGCCCGTCCCGGCCCTCGCCGAGGTGCAGGTCGCGCTCGAGTCGGCGGTCGCCGAGGTCACGCAGCTCGAGGGCTACGAGCTGAAGCGCGTGATGCGCACCGGCACCGTCGCATCGACCGACAACCGCAACTGGGAGCTGCTGCCGCACCGCGGCCCGCAGCAGCGCTTCAGTCAGAGCCGCGCGATCGCGCTCGACATGGAGAGCGCGACGATCGCCGCGAACGGTTTTCGCTTCCGCGTGCCCTACGGAACGCTGCTGTGCGTGAGCGACAAGCCGATGCACGGCGAGATCAAGCTGCCCGGGATGGCGAACCAGTTCTACCGCGAACGCGTCGACCAGCACCTGCGCATCGGCATGCACGCGGTCGAGCTGCTGCGCCGCGGCGGCATCGACCGCTTGCACAGCCGCAAGCTGAGGAGCTTCGCCGAGGTCGCGTTCCAGTAGGGACCCGAGGGCGGCGAGCCTCGGGCGGCCGACGCCGACTATGATGGCGCTCGACGTGCAACGACCGAGGAGAACCCCATGCCCAGCCCGCTCCCCAACGATCTTGCAGGCATCCGAACGCTCGCGCTGGTCGGCGCAGCGGCTGCGGGCAAGACGAGTCTGGCAGAAGCCCTGCTGTGCAAGGCCGGCGCGATCACCACGGCGGGAACGCTCGAGCGCGGCTCGACGGTAAGCGACTTCGACGTCCTCGAGCGGCGCGCGCAGCATTCGCTGTACTCGGCGCTGATGCACCTGCGGCACCAGAACACGCGCGTCCATCTGATCGACACCCCCGGCTCGCCGGACTTCCTCGGCCAGTCGCTGCCTGCGCTCGAGGCGGTCGAGACGGCAGCCGTCGTCGTCAGCGCCGCGGGCGGCATCGAGATGATGGCCGAGCGGATGATGAACTATGCCGCGCAGCGCGAACGCTGCCGGATGATCATCGTCAGCAAGATCGATGCCCTGGACGTCGACCTCGAAGCGCTGGTCGAGCAGATTCGCGCCACCTTCGGCAAGGAATGCCTGCCGCTGAACCTGCCGGCCGATGGCGGCGCGCGCGTCGTCGATTGCTTCTTCAACCCGGGCGACAGCGACGAGAAGGTCGATTTCTCGTCGGTCGCGCAGGCGCACCGTGCGCTCGTCGAGCAGGTGGTCGAGGTCGACCCCGGCTTCGTCGAGCGCTATCTGGAGGAGGGCGACGTCGACCCGGGCGAACTCCACGCGCCGCTCGAACAGGCGCTGCGCGAAGGGCACCTGATTCCGATTCTCTTCGTCTCCGCGCGCAATGGCGCGGGTGTTGCCGAACTGCTCGACGTCATCGTCAAGCTGCTGCCCGATCCGAGCGAAGGCAATCCGCCGCAGTTCCTGAAGGGCGAGGGCGCGAGCGCGGTGCCGCTGGCGGCGCTGCCCGACCCGTCGCTGCACGTGATCGCGCATGTGTTCAAGATCACGCAGGACCCTTATGTCGGCAAGATGGGGATCTTTCGCATCCATCAGGGGACGCTGTCACGCGACAGCCAGCTCTACATCGGCGACGGCCGCCGGCCGTTCAAGGTCGGCCACCAGTTCATGCTGCAGGGCAAGGAGCACGTCGAGGTCGCGCAGGCCGTTCCGGGCGACATCTGCGCCGTCGCGAAGGTCGACGAGCTGCAGTTCGACGCCGTGCTGCACGACGCTGCTGAGGACGACCACTTGCACCTCCTGCCGCTCGACTTTCCGCAGCCGGTGCACGGCCTCGCAATCGAGACCAAACGCCGCGGCGACGAGCAGCGGCTGTGGGACATCGTGCAGAAACTGGTCGACGAAGACCCCTGCCTGAAGGTCGAGCACATCGTCGTCACGAACGAGACCGTGATCTATGGCCTGGGCGAACTGCACCTGCGGATGCTGCTCGAGCGCTTGACCGAGGTCTACAAGTGCGAGGTCGACACCCGGCCGCCGCGCATCGCCTACCGCGAGACGATCTCGAGCGCGGCCGAGGGCCACCATCGGCACAAGAAGCAGACGGGAGGCGCCGGGCAGTTCGGCGAGGTCTACCTGCGCGTCGAGCCGCTGGCGCGCGGCGCAGGCTTCGAGTTTCTCGATCAGGTCAAGGGCGGCACGATTCCGGGCCAGTTCATCCCGGCCGTCGAGAAGGGCGTGCGCCTGGCACTCGAGACCGGCGTGATCGCCGGCTTTCCGGTGAAGGACGTTCGCGTCGTCGTCTACGACGGCAAGCACCACAGCGTGGACAGCAAGGAGATCGCATTCGTCACCGCCGGCCGCAAGGCCTTCATCGACGCGGTCAAGAAGGCCGGGCCGATCGTGCTCGAACCGATCGCCAACATCGAGATCACCGCCCCCGAAGCGGCGATCGGCGACATCACCGGCGACCTGTCTGCCAAACGCGGCTTGGTGAGCGGAACGCGCACCGCCCAGCCGGGATCGCTCACCGTGCTCGGCCAGGCGCCGCAATCCGAGCTGAACGGCTACCAGTCGCGGCTGAACGCGATGACGAGCGGCCAGGGGCGCTACTCGCTCTCGCTGAGCCACTACCAGGCGGTGCCGCCGAACGTGCAGCAGCAACTCGTCGGGCAGTACCAGGCGAAGGAGGAGGATTGAGCTTCGGCGGCGCGCCGGGGCCAGTGGCTGCCGCTACTGCTTCTCCTTCGCTTCGGCCGCCTTCTGCTCGGCGTGCCACTTGCGCAACTGCTCCATCCATTCGGTCCAGTCCTGAGGCTGGCCGTCGAAGCGCTTCTTCAGATTCGCCAGTACCGCGGGCCAGGCGCGCTCGAAGTAGTCGAAGCTCTTGTCCCATTCGCCGCCGTCGCCCCAGCCGGTGTGGTGCAGCATCACCCTGGTGATCTTGTCCGACACCGGCTCGAAGCGCACGACGACGAAGGTGCGCTGCTGGCGCGCCTGCGCCAGATGCGGCGGCGCATTCCAGTCGAACGAGATCATCCGCTTCGGCTGCAGCGCCATGAAGCGCATCTCGTCGGCGCCCTTCAGGCCGGGCTCGGCGAGCGGATCCATGTAGATCTGGAACGCGCCGCCTACGCGCGCGTCGATGTTCGCGTCGGGCGCGAAGAAGCTGCGAATGCCGTCGCGCGTCGTCCACGCGCCCCACACCTCGTCGAGCGAGGCGGCGACATCGATCTGCTTGTCGATGCTGCGTTCCGCGGCCAGCGCGGCGCCGAGGCTTGCAATGGCGAGCGCCGTGGCGGCGACAGCAGGCGCGATCTTCATGCGGGCTCCAGGAGGCTTGCGCAGGGCGCGGTGCTCGAGGCTAGCCGATTTCGTGGCCCAAGCGCCTTCGTCATGGATCGCCTGCGCCGACCCCGCGATGCCCTCGGTGCGGCGATCGCACGCCGTGTTCGCGGCAATGCCGATTGACATTCGTCAGTGCCGATGCGTTCCCACCCGGCGAGGCCTTGAAGCCTGCGCGCGTGCTCCTATCTTCTTGGTCTGGGGGCCGCGGGGCTCCCGCCACGAAGGAGTCAAGACATGTTTGCATTGAACACCCGCCCGGCGGCGTCCGTCACGAGCTCGCGCGATCCGTTCAGCCTGATGGATTCGCTGTTTTCGGATTGGCTGTCGGCGCGCCCGACCTCGACGCTCGTCTCGAACGCGCGCATCGAAGTCAGCGAGAGCAACGGCAGCTACGAAGTGCGCGCCGAATTGCCGGGAGCGACAAAGGATGACATCTCGGTCGAGATCGAGGGCGTGCGCGTCTCGATCACCGCCAAGAGGGATAGCCAGGCGGAGAAGAAGGAAGGTGAAAAGGTCCTGTATTCGGAGCGAACCCACGAGTCGTATGCCCGTTCGTTCGAACTGCCGCAGGCCGTCGATTCCGAAGCCGCGGTCGCCAAGTTCGAGAATGGCGTGCTGATGCTCACGCTGCCGAAGAAGAACGCGCCGCAGTCGCGCAAGCTCGCAGTCCAGTAAGCGCCCTGCTTCGTCGCGCCGTCGGGCCGCACAGAACGGCCCACGGCGCGACGACTGTCCTGTCGCGCGCCTCGCTGCAGCGGCGCGAGGTGCAATACAGGCGCGCTGCCGATCTCAAGCCGGAGCGCAAACCGCCGACAACCGGGGGACGTTTCCCCCGTTTGGCGTCGCCATTGGACTCTGTCGCCTGCTCCGCACCGATCATCGCCGCGCTGCCCGACCTGGCGGCGTGGACGACGCGCTTTCAGGCGGCCCAGATTCCGGCTCTCGCGAGCAGCGCACAAGCGCTGGAAGCGCTGCGCGAACGGCAGGACGACGACGACGTCGACGCCAACCTGATTGGCGAGATGATCGCTGGCGACCCGTTGATGACCTTGCGCGTGCTCGTCCATGCGGCGGCAAACCGCTCGCCACGCATGGTGACCGACACCCAGACCGTCACCGCCGCAATCGTGATGATGGGCGTGACGCCCTTCTTTCGCGCCTTCGAGCCGCCGCCGACGGTCGAGGATCGGCTGCGCAACGCGCCGCAAGCAATGCAGGAGTTGCAGGCCGTCCTGCGCCGCTCGCACCGCGCGGCCAATTTCGCGATCGGCTTTGCCGTGCACCGGACGTCGCCGGACGCGGCGCTGATGCATCAGGCGGCACTGTTGCATGACTTCGCCGAGTTGCTCTTGTGGTGCGAGGCACCGGCGCTCGCGCTCGACATTCGGCGCGCGCAGCGCGCGCAGCCGACGCTGCGCTCGAGCGCCGCCCAGCGCGAGGTGCTCCATATCGAACTGGCCGATCTGCAGCAGGCGCTGCTGCGCGCCTGGCGGCTGCCGCAGTTCCTGATCATGGCAACCGACGACCGCCATGCCGAGCATCCAAGCGTCAAGACCGTCGCGCTTGCGGTGCGGCTGGCGCGCCATTCGGCGGCCGGATGGGACAACCCCGCGTTGCCCGACGACTACGGTGAGACGGCGCAGTTGCTCAACCTTTCGATCGGTGCTGCCAAGCAACTCGTGCAGGACATCGACGCTTGAGCGACCGCGCGGTCAACCCGCCGCGCATGCCGGCGCGTCGCCTACACTGAACGGATGACCGATCCGCTAGCGCCTGTCAGCCCCCAAGCGCACGGGCCTCAGCGTGAGTTCTGGGAGGAGCGCTTCAGAGCGCGTCAGATGCCGTGGGAGCGCGGCGGCGTGCATCCGCAACTGACGCGCTGGCTGGCCGACGGCAGCCTCGAGCCGTCGGCGCTGCACGGCGCAATCGCGGTGCCGGGCTGCGGGTCCGGATATGAAGTTGCGGCGCTCGCCAAGGCGGGCTGCGACGTCGTCGCGATCGACTACGCGGCGGCGGCGATCGAACTGACCCGGCAACGCCTGATCGACGATCGATCGACGGCGCAGCTCGTCCAAGCCGATGTGCTGGCATGGCAGCCCGCGGCGCCGCTGGCGGCCGTCTACGAGCAGGCCTGCCTGTGCGCGCTGCATCCAGATCACTGGGTCGCATATGCTGCGCAACTGCATCGCTGGCTGCGTCCGGGCGGGCGCTTGTTTGCGCTCTTCATGCAGATGCGGCGCGACGACGCGGCGCAGGGATTCATCCAGGGCCCGCCCTATCACGGCGATATCCACGCGATGAGAGCGCTGTTTCGGGCGCCGCTGTGGGACTGGCCCAAGCCGCCCTACGATAGCGTGGCGCATCCGCTGGGCGCCAACGAACTGGCGCTCGTGCTGACGCGCATTTGACGCCCGGCTCGCTGAACAGGAGTCAAGGCGCGCCGGGTTCGCGCAAGACAGAAGGAGCACAAGCATGCAGTTCACGCCATGGGACAACCCGATGGGTACCGACGGGTTCGAGTTCGTCGAATACGCCGCGCCCGATCCGGCAGCACTCGGCAGCCTCTTCGAGCAGCTCGGCTTCAGCGCCATCGCACGCCATCGGCACAAGGCGGTGACGCTCTACCGGCAGGGGGAGGTGAACTTCATCATCAATGCCGAGCCCGATTCGTTCGCGCAGCGTTTCGCGCGCCTGCACGGGCCCAGCGTCTGCGCGATGGCTTTTCGGGTCGACGACGCGAACCAGGCCTACTCGCGCGCGCTCGAGCTCGGCGCCTGGGGCTTCGACAACCGGACCGGGCCGATGGAGCTGAACATCCCGGCGATCAAAGGCATCGGCGACTCGCTGATCTACTTCGTCGACCGCTGGCACGGCAAGGACGGCGCTGCAGCGGGGGCGATCGGCAACATCAGCATCTACGACGTCGACTTCGTGCCGATCGCAGGCGCCACGCAGACCGTCAAGGGCAACGGGCTGACCTACATCGACCACCTGACGCACAACGTGCACCGCGGCCGCATGAAGGAGTGGG